>JABEVD010000122.1 GCA_013044025.1 Burkholderiales bacterium | reverse complement strand
TGACCTACATAAAATTGCAATGATGACGTAGTATCCTTGCCTGCAGGAAGTTTGTGTGCAGGCGAGGTCAACGATGAGAGATGATTTGCGGGAGTGCGGGCTTCTCTCCCACTTCCAGGACAAAGAGCCGACCCTCCCCGCGGGTTCCTCCAGGATCAAGTTCGAAAGGAAGTTCGAGCTTCTCCAGCATATCCTCGAGGAGGAATTGCTGACCGCGGTGTTCCAGCCCATCGTCGACATGAAAAGCGGCGTCATCATGGGTTACGAGGGACTGATCCGCGGCCCTTCCGACAGCCCGCTGCATTCCCCCATCGCGCTGCTGCAGAGCGCGGAAATGTGCGGGAAGCTTTTCGAGATCGAGCGACTTTGCAGGAAAGTCACCCTGGAAAGCTTCATCGAGCTCAATCTATCCGGCAGGCTTTTCCTCAACGTGAGTCCGGAATGCCTGATCGCCCCGTTCCACAAGGGCGGCGAGACGCTGAAAATGATCCGAGATCTGGGCGTGAATCCGGAGCGGATCATCATCGAGCTGACCGAGGCGCATCCCACCTATGACTATTCCCTGATGCGCGAAGCGGTGAATCATTACCGGGGAATGGGATTCAGAATCGCGATCGACGATCTCGGAGAAGGATTCTCCAGTCTGAGGCTTTGGTCCGAGTTGCGCCCGGATTTCGTCAAGATCGACATGCATTTCGTCCAGGGAATCAACCACGATGCGGTGAAGCACCAGTTCGTGAGTTCGATCCAGCAAATCGCCGAAAAGGCGGGTACGGGCGTGATCGCGGAAGGAATCGAGACGCTTGGCGAGCTGAATGTGGTGCGCAATCTGAACATCGGATTCGGTCAGGGCTATCTCATCGGCCGCCCGGGCGCCAATCCCGTGGTCTCCCTTCCGGGTGAGGTGGCCAAGGTTTTTTCCACCGCGCCGAGGACAAGGCACGGGCTTCACAAGAGTGCGAGTGCCCGCAAGATCCTCAGGCAGGTCGCCCCGGTTTCTTCTTCCACTTCCAACCAGGCCGTGCTGAAGCTTTTCACGGAGAACCCGGATCTTCATTCCCTTCCCGTCGTAGACAGGAAGGTGCCGGTGGGGCTCCTGAAGCGCCAGCAGGTCGTCGAGAATTTCGCCAGGCCCTATGCCCGCGAGCTTTTCGGAAAGAAGGGATGTTCGAACATGATGGATCATTTCCCGATGATCGTCGACCAGAACATCAGCCTGCACGAGCTCAGCAACCTGCTCGTGTCTTCAGGGCGCCACCATCTTCTGGACGGCTTCATCATCACCGAAAGCGGCGAATATGCCGGCATGGGCACCGCGCACGACCTGATGAGGGAGATCACCGAGATCCAGATCCATACGGCAAGATATGCCAACCCATTGACGCTTCTTCCGGGAAATGTGCCGATCAACGAGCACCTGGAGATGCTGCTGGAGGCCGGGATTTCCTTTCACGCATGCTATTGCGATCTGGACAATTTCAAGCCCTTCAACGATGCCTACGGCTACCGGAAGGGGGACGACATGATCCAGCTTTGCGCGGAGATCCTTTCGGCCAGTTGCGATCCGGAAAGGGATTTCATCGGCCATATCGGCGGGGATGATTTCATTCTTCTGCTTCAGAGTCAGGACTGGAAAAAGCGCTGCGAGGCCGCCCTGGAGGATTTCGACGCGAAGAAAATGGCGCTCTTCACCCCGGAGCATCTGGACGCAAACGGCTTTTCCATTCCGGACAGAAGAGGGGAGGAAATCTTCTTTCCTCTCACCAGCCTTTCGATCGGCGCGGTCCAGGTTTCACCGGGAGCCTACTGCTCTCATCATGAAATCTCGGGCGCCGCGACAGACGCCAAGAAAAATGCGAAACGCACCCCCGGAAGCAGTCTTTTCGTGGAGAGGCGCAGGAAGTGAATCACCACTTGTGGTGGTCCGGGGTGTCCGATTCGAAATAATCGAGGTGATCGATCAGGGCGGGGCGGGATGCGGGCGCGGGATTGAGGTATTGCTCCATCAGCGCGGTTTGCGCCTTCTTCTTCCTGAGATACCAGGAGACCCCTCCGGAAATGGCGAGGATCAGCAGGATCGCGGCGATCAGGATCAGATTGGGCAGTGAGGAAGATTCCTCCCTGGGCTGGGTCTTCAGCGTATTGAGTCTTGCGAGCAGCCGGTTTGCGAGCGTCAGCCTGCCCTGGAGCTCGGTGAGCTTTTCCTCCAGCGATTTCACCTGATCCCGCAACTGCTTGAGCTGAACCGTCTGGTTGTCGGACTGGGCGATGAGCTGGGTCTCGGTCGGTTTGGCCGCATCCTTTTGCGCCTGGGGAGGAGTTTCCGTTGCGATATTCAGCCGGAAAGCCTGCTTCGGCGCTTGTTTGGGCGCTTCGACCGGGTGGGGTTTCTGGATTTCCGCAGGCTTCGGTAGGGGGGCATGGTAGCTTTTCATGTCCGGATCCCGGAGGACCGCTCCGACCTGGAGACGGTTGGGCACGATTCCAGGATTTTCCATGAGGAGCGCTGCAATGTAGCGCCTGCGAGCAAAAGCGTTTTCCGGATATCTTCTGAGGGCGAATCCGGAAAGGGTATCTCCGGAATGAACGACGATTTCGCCTTTCCTGACAGGTTTTTCCGGTTCGGGCAGCCTGACTGCGGGCGCTTGGGCAACGGGAATCACGGGAGAAGCCGGTTTCCTGAATGCAGGCGGGTCGAGAAATACCGTGAAGGACTTGGAGATCACCCCGTCGCTGCTGCAGTGCAGGCTGAGCTGGAACATGATGATCGGTTCGTTCATGCTGTCCCGGGTGGAGATCCAGAGAACCTGCTTGCCTTGCTCATTCTGCATTTCCAGCTTCGCATGGGTGAGCTGAAAAATGCCGTTGTCGGATTCGGAGCGCACCAGCGAGACGCAGGAAGAGGATACCTCTTCTTCCTGGGTGGCGATGATCGGAATGGAAGCTTTCAGCGGCTCTCCCAGATGGGAGCTTACATGCAGATTGCCGATTTCGATGGCTTCGGCCCGCCCCCCGCAAGTCAGGAGGAACAGCAGCACGGCAGAAGCGATTCGTTTTTCAGTCGTATATGGGCGCAAGCCAAATCCCGGAAGCATAAGGTAGCCTATTCAGCCAATTGCACATTTTAAAGAATAGTCTGGACAATTGAAATATGCTGCTGCAAGTTTGTGCTTGCGCCTTTCAGGCAAATGCGAGCGATTCTGTCTGCCTGAACATGTCCACCGTGGTTTCCGATTCCTCGGAAAGCAGTTCTTCCATGTCCAGGATGAGCACGATGGATCCGTCTCCGGAAAGGGTCGCTCCCGCCACTCCCTTGGGCTTGATCCCTTTCAGGGGCTTGATGACGACATCCTCGCGGCCCACGAAATTGTTCACGGCCATGATGAAAGCCTTGTAGCCGGATTTCATCAGGACGCCGTAGGCGGGCGGTTCTTCCCTCGGCCAGCCGATCATTTCCACCAGTGCGCGGATCGGCAATACTTCTTCCCGGACCACCATGGTGGCTCGCCCTGAAACCGACTGGACGTCTTCCGGGCGGATCGGGATGATTTCACGGACCAGCGCGAGCGGAACGGCGAAAGATTGTCCGCTCACCCGCACGATGAGGACAGGGAGGATGGCGAGCGTGAGCGGCAGGAAAATCGAGAAGGTCGAACCCTTTCCCGGGACGGAGGAAATCTCGATCCTGCCGTTGAGCTTCTGGATGTTGGTCTTGACCACATCCATGCCGACCCCCCGGCCGGAGACGCTGGAAATCTGTTCCTTGGTGGAGAAACCCGGCATGAAGATCAAGCCGAGCGCTTCCTGGTCATCCATCGAGTTGAGCGTTTCCTCGTCGACGAGCCCTTTCTCCTGCGCCTTGCGCTTCAATACGGCCGCATTCATGCCGCGCCCGTCGTCGGTGATCTCGATGACGATATGATCCCCAGCCTGGATCGCGGAAAGGGTGACCACGCATTTCTCGGGTTTGCCCGCCACGCGCCGCTCCTCGGGCGTCTCGATGCCGTGGTCGACCGCATTGCGGATGAGGTGGACGAGCGGGTCGGAAAGCTCCTCGATCATGGTCTTGTCGAGCTCGGTTTCCTCGCCGGAAATCACGAGTTCCATTTCCTTCCCGAGCTGCCTTGCGAGATCGCGCGCCATCCTCGGATATTTCTGGAAAAGCCGTCCCACCGGCTGCATCCTGGTTTTCATCACCGCGTTTTGCAGCACCCCGACCAGCAGATCGAGCTGGTTGACCGCTTCGTCCAGATCGCGCAAGGTCTGGGCGTCGGTTTTTCCCTGCAGCACATTGTTCCTGAGGCAGTTGAGGCGATTCTTGGTGAGTCCGATTTCCCCGGAAAGATTGAGCACCTGGTCGAGCCTTGCGGTATCGATCCGGATGGTGGTTTCCTTTTCCAGAGCGGACTTGTCCGATTCGCGTCTCTTCGCGACATCGGATTCGCGTCGCATCGGAGGCGCTTCCGCTTCGTGCTTCGCCGGGACGACTTCAGCCTTCGGAGGCGCGGCTGCCGGAATGGCTGCGGCGGGGGTGGCAAGCGCATGATAGAGCACTTCCCAGTCCGGTCCGCCTTTCGCTTGCGGCGCAGTTTCTCCCTTGTGCGCAGCCTCTCCCTTGAGCGCTGCCTCCAGCCTTGCCAGAAGATCGGATTCGGCAGGGGAGGGCTGCATGGATCTGGAGAGTTCTCCGAACATTTCGCGGATTTTTGCGGTCGCGGCGAAAATGGAATCCATGATTTCGTGCGTCATGGAAAGCTGGCCGTTCCTCAATCTGTCGAACAGATTTTCGGTGAGATGGCAGAGCTTCACCATTTCGTTGGCATTGAGGAAGCCGGCGCCGCCCTTGATGGTGTGGAAATTCCGGAAAATGTCGTTGAGCAGCTTCCTGTCGTCCGGAGTTCTTTCCAGGTCGACCAGCTTGTTGTCCACGTCGGACAGCAGATCCCCCGCTTCCTGCAGGAAGTCCTGAAGCATTTCTTCGTTGCCTGCGAAATCGTTCATTTTCAGAACCTCGTCAAAATCCCAGGCTTTCCAGGAGTTCGTCCACCTGTGCCTGGTTGGTCACGACGTCGAGTTTTCCTTCCGGCCGGATGACCGGGCCGTTCTGCAGGCTTCCCGCCGTCGTGTCCACGGTTTTCGGGGAGCTTTCGAGGAGAAGCTGCAGGAGCTGCGATTCGACCGATCTCACGATGTCGACCACCTTCTTGATGACCTGACCGGTCAGATCCTGGAAATCCTGGGCCATCATGATTTCCGTGAGCAGGTGGTTGGTGGACTTGATCCTTTCGGGCATTTCATCCAGATAGGTTTTGGTCTCCTGGGCAAGCGCCTTGAATTCCTCCACCGAAAGGGAGTTGTCGTACACTTTCTGCCATTTGGCCGAAAGCGATTTTGCCTTGTCCCCGATTTCGTTCTGGATCGGCCTCGCGATTTCGGTTGCGTTCAGGACCCGCTCGGCAGCCTGTTCGGTGAGATTGGCGACATACGAAAGCCTGTCGTTCGCATCCGGAATCGATGAAAGCGCTTTTTCCAGGGATTTGTCATATCCGAGCTGGTGTAGCGCATCGAACAGGCTGCGGGTGAGCTGGCCGATCTTGGAAAAGAACACCTGATCTGCCTGCTTCTCCGGCTGTTCCGTGGATGGAAGTTCCGTTTCCTGGACCGCCTCTGCCGCCTTGTTCGCCTGAACGATCGAGTCGAACAGGGCTTCCAGATCTTCGTTGTCTTCCATGGCTATCCTCCCATGGTTTTGAAAATTTTGTTGAGCTTCTCATCCAGGGTCGCTGCAGTGAAGGGCTTCACGATGTAGCCGTTCGCCCCCGCCTTGGCGGCTTCGATGATGTTTTCCTTCTTGGCTTCGGCGGTGACCATGAGCACCGGAATGTGTTTCAGGGAAGGATCGGCGCGGACCGATTTCAGCAGGTCCAGGCCATTCATGTTCGGCATGTTCCAGTCCGATACCACGAATTCGAAATTCCCGCCCTGTAGCTTCCTCAATGCATCCACGCCGTCCTCGGCTTCCGTCACGTTCGGAAAACCCAGTTCTTTTAACAGGTTGCGGATTATTCTGCGCATGGTGGAAAAGTCGTCCACCACCAGAATTTTCAAATCGGCCTTCGCCATGCCATCTCCATAATCAAACCAGTCTGTTGCGGCCAGAAACCGCATGGGCGATTATTGCCAATTGGGACCGGTTTGGTCAATTATCTTTCCAGGAACTGCCTGAGCGTCTCGGCCAGAATGGCCGGATTGAATTTCGCAACATAGTCGTCCACTCCCACTGCATTTCCCATCGCGCGGTTCGCCTCGGAGGAGAGGGAGGAATGCATGATGACCGGAATTCCGGAGAAACGCCCATCGGACTTGATGTTTCTGGTGAGCACGTAGCCGTCCATTTCCGGCATTTCCGCATCGACCAGGATCAGGCTGATCTTTTCGCAAAGGGGCGTGCCGCCCGTCTGGGACGCCATCGAAAGCAGTCTTTCCCAGGCTTCGCGCCCGTTGGTGGCCTGATGGTATTTTACGCCCATCTTGTCCAGCACCTGCATGATTTCCTTGCGGGCGATCATCGAATCGTCGGCGAAGAACACCGTCGAATCCCCTTCGTGCTGCACCATGGGGACGCCCGGAATGTCCGTTTCGCCGAAAGCCTGGACCAGGATCTGTTCCACGTCGAGAATGGAAACCAGCCTGCCGTCGTCGAGCCGGGTCACCGAAGTGATGAGCCCTTCGCTTCCTGCCAGCATGGATTCCGGCGCTTTCACCTTTTCCCAGTCCACGCGGATGATCCTGTCGACGCTCTGCACCAGGAACCCCTGGGTCTGCCGGCTGAATTCGGTGACCATCATGGTCTCGCCGATTCCCCTGGCATTGCTGATGTGCAGGAAGCTTGCCAGATTGATCACCGGGATGATGTTTCCCCTGAGCGAAATGATGCCCACCACACCGGGGTGCATGTTGGGCGTCTTGGTGATCGGGGGCGTCTTCGTGACTTCGCGGATCTTGAACACGTTGATCCCGAAGATTTCAGAAGTGCCCAGAGAGAACAGCAGGATTTCCATCTTGTTCGATCCTGCGAGCATGGTGCGGGCGTCGATGCTGGCAAGAAGCTGGTTTCCGGATCCGAATTCCATCTGTTTCTCCTATGCCAGCAGCCGCGCGAGGGTTGCGGCGAGCTTCTGCGGCTCGAATTTGGATACATATTCGTCCACGCCCACGGATTGTCCGAGTTGCTGGTTCGAGGATCCGGAAAGGGAAGAATGCATGATCACCGGAATGCCCGAAAAGCGCGGATCGGTCTTGATTTTTCTGGTGAGCAGATAGCCGTCCATTTCCGGCATTTCCACGTCGGTCAGGATCAGGTTGAGGAGTTCCTTGAGCGGCTTGTGAGTCGCCTCCGCGCGGCTGGCGAGGGCTTGCAGTTCTTCCCAGGCCTGTTTTCCGTTGATGGCGCTGAGGTATTCCACGTTCATTGCTTTGAGCGTCCTTTCGATCTGGTGACGCGCCACCGAAGAGTCGTCGACGAAAAAAACCGTTCTCTTTTCGGCAAGCGGCTCGATTCCTGCGAAAAGATGGCTGTCGTCGAAATGCGTGGTTTCGGAAAGGATTCTTTCCACGTCGAGCAGCATGACGAGCTTTCCGTCCGCAAGCTCGGTGACCGCGGTGACGAGCCCGCCCATCCTGGCGGTGAGCATTTCAGGCGGAACCTTCATCGCGGACCAGTCCAGCCTTAGGATGATGTCGACCGCCTCGACCAGAAATCCCTGAGTCCTTCCATTGTATTCGGTCACGATCAGGATTTCGGGTTTTTTTCCGGTTTCGATTCCGGCATATTTCGCGATGTCGATCACCGGAACCAGGATGCCGCGCAGGCTGACCATCCCTTCCACTGCAGGAGGCATCTCGGGCGCGCGCGTGATTTCAGGTGCGCGCATGACTTCGCGCACCTTGAAAACGTTGATGCCGAAACATTCATTCCTGCCGCTTCTGACATCCGTGCCGAGCGAGAAGAGAAGGATTTCCAGTTTGTTCGTCCCCGCAAGCCGGGTGCGGGCGTCTATGTTTTTCAGCAGTTCGGACATGTTTTCTCAGAAATCCTTCCCGTCCAGAGCATGCATCCTCGCGAGAAATTCGTTGATGTCGGAAACGGGCGGGCGGAAACGCTGCTGCGGCCTGACCTCCTGAAGCTGCAGATCGGTCAGTACCTCGCGACGCTGTTCGCTGCATTCTTCCCTGTCAAATTCCAGGGTGTCCATCTGCATGGTCCGGATCATGATCTTCTCCTCTTTCCTGAAATGGAAGGTTCGATTGTAATAACGGACGAAATTTCCAAAGGTTTAGGCCCGATGCTCCGGGGGATTATAATGCTGCAATTCCATTTTATAACCTGTGAATGAAAAAGCATATTGTCCTCGACGTTTCTTTTCACGGATACGGCCACATCGCCCAATCCTCTCTGGTCCTCAACGAGGTCGCGAGAAGGCTTCCGGACATCCGGCTCACGATCCGCACCAGTGCGCCGCAGGAAGTCCTGTCGATGCGCTTTTCCCTCCCTTTCGAAAGGGTGGAAGCCAGCTTCGATTTCGGGATGCAGATGAAAAGCGCGCTCGACGTCGACGCGCAAGCTGCCTGCGAACGATACCGAGCCTTCCACCTCGATTGGGAAGACCGGGTGGCGCGAGAAGCGGCGGAACTGGAAAAAATCGGGCCCGATCTGCTGCTCGCCAATGTTCCCTATCTTTCCCTGGCTGCGGAAAAAAAAGCCGGCATTCCCTCGGTCGGATTCTGTTCGCTCAACTGGGCGGACATCTATCGATGCTATTGCGGCGGATTTGCGGATGGCGAGCGGATCGCGGCGCAGATCCTGGAATCCTATCGCAGCGCCACGCATTTCCTGAAAATTTCTCCCGGAATGCCGATGCCCGATCTTCCCGGGGCGAGGGAGATCGGGCCGGTCGGAAAACCCGGAAACAACCGGAGGGAGGAAATCCGCAAAAGGCTCGGCCTGTCCGGGCCCACCCGGATCGGCCTCGTCTCGATGGGCGGCGTGCCTTATCCGGTGTCCTTTTCGAAATGGCCTCATGCAAAAGGCCTGCACTGGCTCGTCCCGGAACAGGTCGATCATCCGGGCATGACCTGTTTCGAAAGGCTCCCCTTTCCCTTCGTCGATCTCGTCGCCTCTGCGGATATTCTGCTCACCAAGCCGGGGTACGGCAGTTTCGTGGAGGCGGCGATTTCCGGCACTGCGGTGCTTTATGCTCCGCGCAGGGATTGGCCTGAAGAACCCTTTCTCGTCGACTGGCTGAAGAAACATGCGCGCTGCCAGGAGATCTGCAGGGAGGAGATCGAAAGCGGGCGTCTGGAAGAGAAGATCGATGCGCTTCTTGCCCGGCCGGAAATGCCGCCCGTATCCTCGGACGGCATCGAACAGGCGGCCGGCCTCGTCGTGGAAATGCTTACTTGAATACCACCTTGGTCACCTTGCCGTGCTCGAAGACCACGGTGGCGAATTGGTCGGGCTGCCCGGTTTGCGGATTGACGGTGATGCCGTGGTAGGTCCAGACGATGCCGAGCGGTCCGGCATAATCGTTGTCCTGGACGGGCTGGCCGAAAGTAGATGCGATGACGGTGTCAGGCTGCCCCATGGCGAGTTTGGTGAATTCCTCGCGGGTCCATTTCTTGCCCGCCGGAATCTTGGCCGCATGCAGGCTGTCCGGGCTGTGGGAATGATCGCAGGCGGAAAGTCCGAGAAGGGAAAATGCCAGAACCGCTGCCTTCAAAAGGGAAGATTTCATGTGATGGTTATCCTGTATTGAGAATAAAATTCGAAGCGCTCAGTCCGGGAACAGGTTGAGGAGCGCATCGAGTCCGCAATGGCTGATCGCATACCTTGCCTTTTCCCTGACCACGGGCTTCGCGTGGTAGGCGATGCTGGTTCCGGCTTCTGCCATCATCTTCAGGTCGTTGGCCCCGTCTCCCATCGCGATCACCTGATCCCGATCCAGTCCCAGTTCGGTCCTTGCCCGGTTCAGCCAGTCCGCCTGGCCCTGCGCGTCGACGATGGTGCCGAGCACCCGCCCGGTGAGCTTTCCGGAGACGATCTCCAGGGTGTTCGATGCCGTATAGTCGAGGCCGAGCCTCGCTTTCA
>JABEVD010000121.1 GCA_013044025.1 Burkholderiales bacterium | reverse complement strand
GCTAGGGTCATCAGGCATGGACACCATACCCGGAAACAAAAGAAAGCTCGAAGAAGCGTTCACGATTTTCACCCAGGCATCCGAGCATCTTTCCAATGCCTATCAGGAACTCCAGCAGCAGGTGGTGCGCCTGACTGCCGAACTTGCCGTCGCAAACGGCGAATTGCGCAGCCAGTTTCTGGAAAAGGAGGCGCTTTCCGAGCGGCTCGGGCTGATCCTGAAAGCGCTTCCGGGCGGGGTCGTGGTGCTTGATGCGAAAGGCGGAATCGTCGAGGCGAATCCCGCATCCCTGTCCATGTTCGGCGAGGATTTCATCGGAAAATCCTGGGAAGAGGAGATCGAGCCCATGCTTCGCCAGACCGGAACCCCGGGAGAATGGCTGCATTCGGAAAGGAGACTCAGCATCGTGAGAAGCAGGCTGGGGGCATCCGACGGGCAGATTCTCATGATCCAGGACATCACTGAAGCGCATAACCTGAAAATGCAGATGCAACGCAACCAGAGGCTCTCCGCGATGGGCGAGATGGCCGCATCCCTCGCTCACCAGCTTCGCACGCCGCTCGCCACGGCGATGCTCTACACTTCCCATCTCGGCAAGGAAAATCTTTCCAGGGAAGATCGTGAAAAATTTTCATCGAAGGCGCTCGCGAGGCTCAGGCATCTCGAACTCCTCATCAAGGACATGCTGCTTTTCGTGAAGGGGGAGGCAGAAGGCGAAGAGGACATCCCGGTCTCCAGTCTGCTCCTGGAATTGCAGCAGGTCATCGAGCCGCAGATGAAGGGATTTTGCTTCGAAGTGAAGGACGAATGCGACGCTGCGATCATCAAGGGAAGCCGCAAGGCGCTTTCCGGCGCGCTGCTCAATCTGCTGGAGAATGCCATGCAGGCCTCCAGCGCGGGCGGGAAGATCGGATTGTATGGAAGATTCGAGGATGGTCATGTCGTGCTTTCGGTGAAGGACGAGGGAAAGGGCGTGGAAGCTGCGCTCGGGGAGCGGCTTTTCGAACCTTTCTTCACCACGAGGCAGGAAGGAACCGGGCTCGGGCTCGCCATCGTGCGCGCCGTGGTGCAATCTCACGGGGGAGGGATCCGGGTGAAGTCTTCCCCCGGAAAGGGAAGCGAATTCATCCTCGATCTTCCCCTGAAATCCGCAGCCAAACTGCCTTCGGACGCATGGAACAGGAGGTCGAGCGATCTGCTCAGGCTGGAGGTGATCGATGAGTGAAACCGGAAAGCACCTTCCCGTGCTGATCGTGGAAGACGATGCGGATCTGCGCGAAGCGATCGAGGCGACGCTGGAAATGGCGGGTTATCCGGTGATTTCCGCAGGCGACGGAGAGCAAGCGCTCGAACTGCTCAGGAAGGAAAAGGTCGGCCTGGTGATGAGCGACGTCAACATGCATCCGATGGACGGATACAGGCTGCTCGTCGAGATCGCCACCGCCTATCCGGGCATTCCGGTGGTGCTGATGACCGCTTTCGGGGATGTCGAAAAGGCGGTCAATGCCATGCGTTGCGGGGCGAGCGATTATCTCCTCAAGCCCTTCGAGCCTGCCAGCCTCATCGAGTATGTGGAAAAATACCGGCTGCCCTTTCCTTACGATGAAAGCGCAGGCATCATCGCCCAGGATCCGAAAATCGAATCCCTGCTGCAGCTTGCGAGAAGGGTGGCGAAATCTTCCGCCACCGTGCTGATCACCGGGGAAAGCGGGACCGGCAAGGAAGTGTTCGCCCGTTTCATCCACCGCAATTCGGGCAGGGCGAACGGTCCCTTCGTCGCGATCAATTGCGCAGCGATCCCGGAAAACCTGCTGGAAGCCACCCTGTTCGGCTACGAGAAGGGTTCCTTCACCGGCGCGACCCAGGCGCAGCCTGGAAAATTCGAGCAGGCCGAAGGCGGGACGCTGCTGCTCGACGAGATTTCGGAAATGCCGCTCGCCCTTCAGGCAAAACTGCTGCGCGTGCTTCAGGAGCGAGAAGTGGAACGGGTGGGCGGCAAGAAGGTGATCCCGCTCGATATCCGGGTGCTTGCCACGAGCAACCGCGACATGGCCGAAATCGTGGCGCAGGGCGGATTCCGCGAAGACCTGTATTATCGCCTCAACGTCATTCCGCTCGTCATTCCGCCGCTCCGGGAGCATCCCGGGGACATCGTCGCGCTTGCGAGGTTCTTCGTCAATCGCATGGCAGACAGTCTGGATCGCCATGGGATCCGCTTGACCGCGCAAGCGGAAGAGCGGCTGCTTCGTCATCACTGGCCGGGAAACGTGCGCGAGCTGGAGAATGTCATCCAGCGGGCGATGATCCTTGCGCCGGGAGTGGAGATCGAGGCGGAAGACCTGTTTCTCGACGAGGCAAAGCCTGCGGCAAAAGAGGAAAAAATTGCCGCCGGCAAGGAAGACATCAAATCCCTGGAGAAGAAGCACATCATGGAAACGCTCGCCTCGGTGAACGGATCGAGGAAGGAAGCGGTGAAAATACTCGGAATCAGCGAAAGAACGCTGAGATACAAGCTGCAGCAATACAGATTGTCCAGCAAGGACTGATGGCACGCATCTTGCAGCAATTGCATGCAAGTGGCAAAATCCGCAAATGGAGCAGGGTATGGAATTGAACGGAATCGATGCAATGCTGAGTCAGTTGCAGGCGGCTTCCAGCGCAGCCAGCGGCAAGGCGCCGGAGCCCCGGAGCGGCGGTGCGGATTTTGCTTCCGTCCTGAAGAATTCCATCGACCAGGTGAATGCCACCCAGAAACAGTCGGAAAACATGGTGAAGTCGATGGAAACCGGCTCTTCCAGCGCCAACCTCACCGAAGTCATGCTTTCCTTGCAGAAGGCCAATCTTTCCTTCCAGGAAATGGTTCAGGTCAGAAACAGGCTGGTCACCGCCTACAACGACATCATGAACATGCAGGTCTAGGACCGTTCGGATTTTCTGTCCATTTCCAGTTTCATGATGTAGCGCTGGATGGTGGTCTGCGTGACGCCCGGCATGTCCACGAACTTGCATCCTGCCCGTTTCTTCACGACGCTGTTTTTCATGGTGATGTCGAAGGTCGCGCGAACCTGGATGTTGACGGTCACCGTGCCCACGCTCGGCAGATGGATGCGGCAGTTCTGGTAGACTTCGTTGAGTTTCAGGTCGAGATCGCCGTTGTAGCTGATGATGGCCACTCCCCCCGCGCTGATATTGATGATGCTGACTTCGACATTCTCGCGGCCCTGGACCGGAATGGAGCAGGTGAGCGGCTTCAGATTCGGCGTGGTGAGGCGATAATACTCCCTGCGCTGCAGGCGCAGCAGGGTTTCCGGAAGATCCACGCTGAACGCGCATTTTCCCTCGAACTCGGTCCTGTCCGCCCTGGAGCTGACGAACTGGATCTTGACCTTGTCGAGAGAGGAAATGAACACCAGCTTGTTGCTGAGGTCGACATGCCGGTTCAGCGCCTCGTTGGCGCTGCAGTCCAGGATCACCAGGTTCTTCTCGGGCACCACATCGAGCACCATCGTCAGGATGGCATGGTTTCCCTCGTCGTAATAGAGGGCAGATTGTTCCCTGCGTTCGATGAGCCTGCGCAGGATGGAAACAATCTCCGTCCTGGAATGGAGGTGGTACTGACTGTCGTCTGCAACCGAAGACAGCTCGAATTTGAGAGGGACGGGCTCGCTGATGGACATGGTGCACTCTTATGGGCTTGCATGGGGATTGTATCCCAAAACATTCTTCCCCAAAAGGGATCTATTCCGGGAGCCCCTTTTCCAGCCGGTAGAGCCAGGCGAGCAGTTCCGCGACGACGAGGTAAAGTTCGGGAGGAATCCGCTCGTCCAGATCGACCTGCATCAGCAGCGAGACGAGTTCCTTCGATTCGTGCACGAACACGCCCGCTTCCCTGGCGCGTTCGATGATCATCTGCGCGACGATTCCGCGTCCCTTTGCCACCACGCGCGGGGCGACATCGCCCGCATGATAGGCGAGGGCCACCGCGGCCTGTCTGTCCTCAGCCATTTCGCTTCACCGTCATGGAAAGCAGGGGAATGCCGCTCGCATCGAGGCTTTCCAGGAATTTGCGGTTTCCGGTTTTGAGACGCTCTGCAGTGGATTCGCTGTCGACCTTCATGGAAATCCGCACGCCCTTGCCGGCCAGGCTGAGATTGGCTTCGACTTCCCCCAGCGCGGGCAGCCTGATCCTGATCATGGACTGCCAGCGATCGGGGGTGTCGGGCGATGCGCCGGGTCCTTCGCCGTCTTCCTTCACCTGCCATTGCATGTCCTGGCCGGGCCAGACCTGACCGTTCCAGAAGAACTGATGGGTTTCCATGGTTTCGAGCTGCTGTCTGACGATGGGCAGCGCATCATGGTGGATCGCGATCTGGCCTCCGGAGGGAGGAGAGGAGGATTTTCCGGAATCTGCGACAGGGGGCGAGGCGGTTTCGATCGTGACCTTGTCGACCGGGCCGGCGACCGATGGCTGCGCGGGGAGGGCGGTTTCGGCAGAGGCTGCGACAGGGGAGAAGGCTGTCTGCATGCGGTTTTGCGGCTCGGCCCGGATCGATTCGAGCGGTCTTGCCCCGCTTGTCCATTGCGCAAGGTGGGATTCGTAGAACAATCCGCTCCCGGAGAGCGCCTCCTTCAAAGATTGCGCCAGCACTTTCGCATCGATGGGGGCCGCGGGAAGCACCGGATTTCCCTGCGTGACCGGTGGATTGGGGCGGGAGGCAGCCGGAAGGAGTTGCGAGATCATCCTGCCCGTCTGACTGAGCGAAGCAGGAGGAGGCGTCTGCTGCGGCAGATCCAGTCTGAAGGTCAGCCTGGGATCTCTGGACACGAGCACCATGGGCAGGCTGTCGCCCGCTTTCGTTCCCTGGGGAAGGTTCATTTGCAGCGGCTGGTTCTCGATGCTGACCCTGAAATTGCCGCCGCCCAGCGCTTCCTGCACCTTCGCATTCACCGCCTGGCCGATCTGAACCTGGGGCAGTTTTGCGTCCGGGGTTGCCGTAAAGGTGGTGTCCAGCCCCCTGCTGAGGATCAGGATGCGGGTGAGTGCATCTAGGGGGGACATCAGGGGCGATAGGCCTGATTCAGCTTGATGGCCTGGGAAGCACTGTCGATCGCGCCGCGCAGGTCGTTCATTTTCGCGCTGACGAGTTCGCCGATCCTTTGCTCGCGACCGAGAATGGATTCGATGAGTTCCTTCTTGCGCCTTGCGAACACGAGATCATCCGGAGGATTGGCGTCTCCCGCACGGATCCTTTTCATCAGTTCCTCGTAGTCCTGCCGGAGATTCAGGAGCGCATCCCAGTTGCCGTCCTGCGCGGCGAGCAGCATGTTTTCGGCAATCGCGAATGCCCGCTCGTACTCGAACAATATGCCGGTATCGTCCATGTTCAGAACTGTCCGTAACTGATGCTCGCCCTGTTCTCGGGCGCAGGAGAATCGGAAGCGATGCCTTCCTTTTTGCCGATTTCTTCCCATGCCCCTTTCAGTTCGATGAGCAGCTTCCTGACTTCTTCCATTCCTGCACGGTCGTTGTTGAGGTTGGAGAGCAGAAGCCGGTTGCTCATGTACTGGTAGAGGGAGGAGAGGTTCTGCGCGATTTCTCCGCCGGAATTGAGATCGATGCTCGCGTTGAGGCCGCTGTCGATGATGGAGATGGCATGCGAAATCGAGGCACCTTTCTCCGCGATTTCCTTCCTGTCGAAATGCATGATGGCATTGCTGACGGCCAGAATGGCACCTTCGAAAAGCATCAGGATCAGCTTGTGGGGATCCGCGTGGCTCACTCCGGTTTCCATTTCGACTGAGGAATAGGCGTTTGCCGCGTTGTATGAGGTGGTCATGAGGGCTCCTCGATCAACCGTAGTTTTTATAAGTATAGCTCATCTGACTGATTTGCTGCGTCAGGTAATTCTGGGTACTTTGCATCTGCCCCATGAGCACGTCCAGGTTGGTGAACTGGGCCTGGTAATTGCTTTGAACCTGGGTGAGGTACTGGTTCATCGCATTGATCTGGTTGGTGATGTCGGTGATGTTCTGGTTGATTCCGCTCTGTGCGGAGGAAATGATGCTGTTGGGCGAAAGATAATTGCTCAGGATGGTGTTGAAGGTGGACGCATAGCCTTGCGAATAGCTCACGGTCCCTCTCGAACCCAGCGACCCTCCCTTGATCTGGAGCTGCAGACCGTCCACGGCCGTTCCTGTCGCCCCGTTGAGGAACTGGCCGGATCCGGTCGCGGCCACCCCGTTGATGGTGCCCGCAACGTCCACGCCCGCAGTCGACGTTCCGGTTCCGCCCATGAGCGCGGTTCCCGCGCCCGATGCGGCAACGGAAACATTCGAACTCGATCCGTACTTGTTGGACTGGATGGTCATGAATCCGCTGGTGCCGTTGATCGAGACCGCAACCGAGGAGCCGGCGCCTGCGAAAGAGCTGTTGCCGTTGATCGTCGACTGCACGAGCGAAGCGAGCTGGGAAGAAGTATAGGTGCCCGGATTCAGGGTGATCGACTGGGTGTTCCCGTCCAGGGTGACATTGAGCGTATTGTTGCTGGTGGTGAGGGTGATCCCGGAAGACAGATTCACGTTGCCGACATCATTGCCCTGGGTCGCAAGCTGGGATACCGTCACCGCATAGGTTCCCGGCTGGGTATTGGTGGAAGAATTCGCGTAGCTCACCAGACTGTCCGTGGCCTTGCCGACCGAGGCGAAAAGCCCTGCGATGTCCGAAGGATTGGATGCGATCGCCGACTGGAGCGTGTTCATGTCGAGCTGAAGCGATCCGTCGTTCTGGTTCACGCTCACGCCGAGCTGGGCGAGATCGGTGAAGCTGGTGTTGGCAAGACCGGGAATCGGCTGGGTCAGCACGCCCCTCAGCCGGTTCTGTATCGTCATGGTGGTGACATCGCCATTGAGCAGTCCTGCCTGTTTCGTGGTCGCGTCGTAGGAAGTGAGGCTGCTGATGGCGCTGTTTAGAGAGTTGTATGCGTTCACGAAAGACTGCACCGCCGATGCGACGCCGGAAGTGCTGTTGGCGATGCTCATGGAAGTCGTGCCGGTTTTGAGCAGATTGAGCGTCGTGTTCGGAATCGCATCGGTCACCGTGTTGGAAGGGCTGGTGATGGCCAGGCCGTTCACGGTGAGGTTCGCGTCCTGGGCGGCAAGCCCCTGCGTCAGATTCTGCCCGGATCCTGCAGCCTTGGTGACATCGTAGCTCAGGAGATTGCTGAGCGTCGCGTCTCCGCTCACCGAGATTTCCATGCTGTGGGTGAGCCCGGTGGTGGAGGTGAGCTGCAGGCGGTAAGGGGTGGAGCTTCCGTCGTTGACGATGCTCGCGGTCACGCCGATGCCCGCTGCATTGATGGCATCCCGTATCCCCTGCAGGGAATTGTTGGTGCTGTCGATGGTGACCGTCTTGGTGGCCTGCGTCGGATCCTGCGTGAAAGTGGTTCCGCTGGGATACACGCCTGTGCTGGAGGCGGTTCCGGTGATCGTTCCGAAGGAAAAGGTCAGCGTGGTCGATGTGCCCGAGCCGATCGCGGCGGTGCTGCTGGTCTGTCCTGCAGCAGTGAGGGACTGGGCCTGGGCGAGCGCATTCACGCTGACGGCATAATTGCCGAGCGTCGCACCCGGAGTGGAACTCGCTGTGAAGATGGTCGAGTCCGCCGGGGTTGCCGAAAGAGACTGGAAAGTGGATGCATTGGTCAGCGAGGAAAGGCTGGACTGGAAAGAGGAAAGCGCGCCTGAAAGCGTGCCATAGGCGGTGATTTGTGCCTGATAACTCGCCTCCTTTGCGCTCAGCAGGGTGATCGGCTGGCTTTCCACGGCCATCAGCTTGGAGATGATGCCGGTGACGTCGAGGCCGGAGCCGATTCCGGGTGAAGAGACGCCAAGGCTCGTTGAAATGCCTACGGATGAAGTGGACATGATGTTCTCCTGCTATGCCTGCTGGCGGATGAGCAATCCCTGCAGTTTGTCCAGCGCCTGCGAAATGGCGATTGCTTCCTTGCTGGGAATCTGGCGGATGACCTGGTTGTTTGCGGTATCGACGACCTGAACCAGAACTTTTCCTGTGCTCTGGTCGACCACGAACTGGAGACTCTGGTCGAATGACTGAATCACCTTGTTGATCTGGGATGCAGCCTGCTTCACCTGATCGACCGTGTGGGCCGGTTCGGTATTCTGGGTGGTCTGCTGTGGAGCATTCTGTGCCGGTTGGGCAGGAGTCGTCGCCGGTGATGGCATTCCCATCGATCCCGGAAGAGACATGCCTAAAGATGAAATGGACATGATCGCAACTCCTTATGCGAATAACCTGGCCAGCTTCACGCTGGCCAGGTCGTTGCGTGCTGGACGCTTACTTCAGGAGAGACAGCACCGTGTTGGGGAGCTGGTTCGCCTGTGCCAGCATTGCCGTGCCAGCCTGTTGCAGGATCTGGGCTTTGGTCATGTTGGCAGTTTCCGCCGCGAAATCGGTGTCCTGGATCCGGCTTCTTGCTGCCGACAGATTGAGTGTAGTCGATTGCAGCGTGGAGATGGTCTGCGTGAAGCGGTTCTGGATCGCGCCGAGCGTCGCCTGCGTGCTGTTCACCGAGTTGATCGCATTGTCGATTGCGGTGATGGCGTTGGTCGCGCCAGCTGCGGTCGAAAGATTGATCGAGTTGAGCGATTGTCCGGTCTGCCCGACGCCGTAGGTTCCTACGTCCAGCATGCCGATCGCCGCCATCGCATTTCCGGTGGTGCCTGCGGCGATGGTGAACTGCGAGGCCGAAGACAGGGTGAGCGTACCGTAATTCACGCCGGCTTGCAGACCCGATGCGGCGGAAGTCATGGTGCCCATCGACACGTTGACGTTTCTGCCGTCTGCGGCATGCAGTTGGACGCCCGCAGCCGAGGAGCCGCCGTCTGTGGCCGTCACGCCGGTCTGCCCGGATACAGCATTGATCGCGTTCACCACGGCAGAGCGGTCGGAGCTCGCCACGCCGGTTGTGGTGATGGCGATCGAGACGCCGTTGATGGCGATGGTGCCGGCGATCGCAGTAGCGGTTTGCGCTGTGCCCTGGACCAGGGTGCTGGCGGTGGCAGTCACGCCGGTCTGCGAGGAAACTGCGTTGACCGCGGCAGCTTTCGCGATTGCACTGGCGCCTTGCGAAATCGTGGAGGCGGTGTCGGAAGAGGCGAGCGATGCGCCGACCATGATGCCGTTGATCGAGAAATCATTGGCGGTGAAGGCCGCGCCGGAACCAACGGCCAACTGGGTCGTGGTCGCGTAGGCGGTCTGGGTCGAATAGGTTCCTGCGGCGAGGCCGGAATTGGCGATGGTCGTCGACCCGGAAATGTTGATCGCGCTTTGCGAGGTCAGCGTGTAGGTGCCGTAGGAGACCTGGGCCACAAGTCCGGAAGCCGCGGAAGTCATGGTGCCCATCGACACGTTGATGTTGCGACCATCGGCTGCGGTCAGGATCACGCCGCCCGCCGAAGTGCCGCTGTCGGTAGCGACCACGCCGGTCTGTCCGGAGGCCGCGTTGATCGCGGCGATCACAGCACCCCGGTCCGCCGAGGCGCTGGTGCCGCCGGTGGTCGCGGTGATGCTTACGTTGTTGATGGTGAAGGTTCCGCCGGCGACGGCTGCGGGCACCATCGCTGCGCCTTCGGCGATGTTGGCGTCGACCTTGGCCGTGACGCCGGTCTGCGCGGACACGGCATTGATCGCAGCAGCTTTGGAGATTGCGGAAGACGCCTGCGAGGTCGTGGACGAGGTGTCATAGGAAGCGAGCGAGCCGCCGACCGAGATGCCGTTGATGACGAGGTCGCCCTGGCTCATCGCGGTGCCGTTGTTGGTCGCCGTGAGTGCGGAGGGCGTGCTGCTGCCGAGCTTGTCGGTGGTGGCCGATCCGATCGAGACCGCAATGGTCTGTCCTGCTGCGGTGCCGACCTGGAAGGACTGGTTGGTGTAGGTGCCGTCGAGCAGGTTCAGTCCGTTGAACTGGGTGGTGGTCGCGGTACGCTGGATTTCCGCGACGAGAGCGGTAGCCTGTTGCTGGATGGCCGCACGGTCGGTCGCGGTATTGGTGCTGTTGGCCGATTGGACCGCAAGGTTCCTCAGGGATTGCAGCATGTTGGTGATGCCGGAAAGCGCGCCGCCTGCGGTCTGTGCCAGCGAAATGGCGTCGTTTGCGTTCCGGGTTGCCTGGGTCAGGCCGTTGATCTGGGAGGTCATCCGGGTTGCGATGGCAAGACCCGCTGCGTCGTCGGCTGCGGAGTTGATTCTGAGGCCTGAAGACAGACGCTGCAGCGAAGTCGCAAGAGAGCTTTGCGAATTCGACAGGTTCAACTGAGCTTGGAGCGACGAGATATTCGTATTGATATAGCTGGGCATTTCAGTTCTCCTAGTGGAAGGTTGTCTTCAGCGGTCCTCATCGTCCGCCTTTTGATCGTTATATCGGTACGAAGAATCGAAAACTTTAGGGTCCTTTCCGGAAAATTTCATGGCTCCTCCTGAATCGGCAATCCGGGCGGGATCCCTCCTCCAATCAATATAGATGAAAATTCGCATCAGGAAAAATTTCCCAACCCTTTTTCGATCAATGCGATGCGCCTTTTCGCATCCTCGCTCGCAAAGCCGGAATCGGCTACCCTTTTCAGCACCTGCAGGGATTCGGCTCCGGTGAAGTAGGTGGAGTGCGCGCGCAGCCTTTCCCGGGTTTCGAGGGCCATGGTGACGATCCATTCGTTGATTCTTTCGCCGGGGCGTTCCTGTTCACGGGAGGCGTCCAGGGCGATGAAGGGTTCCGTGGCGGCGGGGCCGCCCGAAGTTTCGATCAGCGCGCAGACATGGTTGAGGAGGTGGACGGCGGCCTCCCTCATGCCCAAATCGGAGAGCATTCGGCAAAAGCTCAGCAGCCTCGGCAGGGTCGCCGATTCCTGAACCAGCGCGTTCAGGGTGGTGACCGCAGCCTGAAGTGCGGCAAACCTTTCAGCGGCGGCTCCGGATCCGGACAGGGCATACAGGTTGAGCGCCATCCAGTACACTTCCCAGTCCTTTTCCCTCGCCTGCGACCAGGCTTCAAGATGGTCGGAAGCATAAGGCCGGTTTGCCAGGAGCGCCTGCCAGAGCGGCTGTTCGATACCGGGAAACGCGTCCAGGCTGGACGGGTTCCGGACCAGATGCCCTTGCCGCTCGAGCAGGGCGGCCCGGTCTTCCCTGCAGGCGAACAGATTGAGCGAGAAGGCGTCCAGGAGTTCGGGCGCGAACGGGGCGAGCAGCTGCAATCCGGGAACGAACCGGTAGAGCGAGAATCCTGAGGCGCTCAGGGCGTTGCGGAAAGTCGCGGATTCCCCGACGCCGAAC
This sequence comes from Burkholderiales bacterium, assembly GCA_013044025.1. Classification (GTDB taxonomy): domain Bacteria; phylum Pseudomonadota; class Gammaproteobacteria; order Burkholderiales; family JABEVD01; genus JABEVD01. Next base: position 12,086 of record JABEVD010000121.1, on the reverse strand, counting down.
ATCACCAGCGGGGAATTGAACGAGAAGAATGCCCCGGCCCTGTCCAGGGTCCCGGGATGGGCATATCCGGTCGAGAGGATGAGCAGGTCGATGCCGTCCAGGCCTTGTCGATCCATTGCCTCGTCGAGCGAAAATTCCGGCTCCGCGATCGATACCGTGAGCCGGTTTTCCAGCCCGTTTCTTTCCCTCGATTTCAGGATCAGGCCGGTTTCCGCTGCGGTTTCGGTGAAGGCGAACACTCGCGCGCCTTTTGTCGCCGCGGGAATCGCGTTCACCCCGATGCCGCAGCCCAGTTCGACCATCGCCGTCCCGGCGAGGTCCTGGATGAAGCGGTATTCCGGATTGAACCATCCCTCCTGTTCCTTCAGTACATAGCGGAAAAAGTCGTCAGGGGAGGCGTTCACCGCGATCTCGCATCCTGGCGGAAGAGGCAGGTATTCGACCGGCTTCTCGTTGCGGGCGGCCTTTTCGGCGAGGGCTTCCCCGATCAGGGCGAGCAGGGTGTCCCAGTCGCCTGCGGTCGGCTGGGGAAAGACCCGGGTATTGGGCAGGCCGGGAATGCCTTCCGTGCCGAGCGCGGCCCAGGGTTTCTGGTGGCTCGAAATCAGCCAGGTCTCCGTGCCTACGGCCCCCGCCAGACTCTCGGTCGCGGTCGCGGGCGCGATCACGAGGTCAAGGGCGCGGATCAGCGCGGCCGATTCGTCCAGCTCGTCCTTCAGATCGATTTCCGGGACATGAATGGCAATGCCGAATTTTTCCATGGCCTCCTTCAGTTCGTCCGCGCATTCGCCATACTGGAGATTGACGAAATCCACGCCTGGCGCACTGAAAATGTTTCCCCATTGGGTGAGCTGGCTGTATTCCTTGTGGCGCTCGCCCCGGGTGAGTCCGCTTCGCCAGCAGATCCCGACCTTGAGCCCGGAGCCGATTCCGGACAGCTTCGCTTTCCAGTACTCGACCTGGTCCGGGGCGGGAACGAGATAGCCCGGCCGGGTCGGAAAGCTGTCCAGCGTCGGGCGCATGAATTTCGGCAGGCTTCCCGCCGACACCTGCACGTCGAAAGGGGAGAATCGTTCAGTCCAGTCGATCCTGCTCCTTGGCGAGCCGACCACGGTGGCGGCGGGAAAGGAACGGGCGATGAGCGGTTCCAGTCTCGGATCGCATTCGATCACGCAATGCCCTGCGATCCGGATCAGGTCGGCAAAACAGGAGGCGAAATAGAGCTCGTCGCCCACCCCCTGTTCCGCGTAAACCAGCACCCGCTTGCCGTCGAGGGGCGCTCCGTCCCATTCCGGAAAGGAAAAGCGCCGGTACGATTTCCAGACGGTGAAGCGCAGCTCGTAGGCTTCCCAGCCGAGCGCGAGATTGCCCTGCTTGAGATAGAGCAGCGCCTTGTTCCATCTGGCAGTGAGGTCGTCAGAATTCTGGGCGATCGCCCGATCGTAGGCGGCGAGCGCATCGTCGAAGCGCCCGGTTTCCTCGAAGGTGGCGCCGATGTCGAGGTTTGCGATGTAGGAATCTGGGTCGAGCGCCAGGGCGCGTTCGAAGCAGGAGATGGCCTCATCGTACCGTCCCCACATCTTGTAGATCACGCCCAGATCGGTATGGGCGGTCGCGAAATCGGGCTTGAGTTCGAGGCCGCGGAGGAAACATTTCGAGGCTTCCTCGAATTTGTCGCGTCCGCGCAGCACCTGTCCGAGAATGAAATGTGCGTCGGGAAGGGCGGGGTTCAGCTTCAGCGCGAGCCTCAGCTCTGGTTCGGCTTCGTCGAGATTGCCGAGGTATTCCAGCGCGCCGCCCAGATTGCTGTGCGCATCGGCGTAGTCCGGCGACAGTTCGATCGCCTTGCGGTAAAGCGGAATGGCTTCGCCGGCCTTGCCCTGCTCCTTCAGGGTAAGGCCGAGATTGTTGAGCGTCTCTGGTTTGAGGGGATTGCCCTTGAGCGACTTTCTCAGGCATTTCTCGGCCTCGACGAATTGCCTCGTCTGACTGAGCGCGGTGCCGAGGAGATAGAGGGTTTCTGCATGAGAAGGATAGACTTTCAGGACTTTCCGGTAAAGCCGTGCCGCCTCTTCGAGGTTTCCCTGGTGATGCGCCCTGAAACCCGTGTTGAACCACTGTTCGGCCCTGGCCGCATTGTTCTGGATACCCATGGACCGCTCTTCTCCCGAGAAATTCGAATTGACCAGAATGCGAAAATACCACGAAAATACCGCTCATTCGATTACTCCGGGCAAAATCGATGGATCAACCGAAGCTGATCGGCGCAGCGCTCGCCGAAGCCCGGGACCGCTACGCGAAGGGCAATCTCCAGGAAGCCGCCGAGCTTTGCGCTGCGGTGCTCCAGATCGACGAGAAACAGGACGGGGCGCTGCATCTGCTCGGCCTCATCGCCAGCCGGATCGGCGACCCTGAAAAGGCGCTCGATTTTCTTTCCAAGGCGATCGAGGCCAATCCCGATCCGAAGTATTACAGGGATTGCGCCGGGGTATGCGAAGTGCTCGGATTGAAGGACGTGGCAGAAGATTGCCTGCGCAAGGCAGCGTCGCTCGACGCGCCCGAGGTGTCTCGCCCCTCCTTGCAGCGCGCAGGCATCGTGACCGATGTCGCGCCGGCAAGTCGGCCGGTGAAGCGTCCCGCCCTGAAAGTCGGGGAGGCGATCGGCCGCGCGCTGGCTTTTCACCAGGCGGGTCGGCTCGACGAGGCGGAAAGCCTTTATCACGAGGTCCTGGTTGTCGATCCCGAACAGGCCGATGCGCTGCATCTTCTCGGCCTCATCCATCATCAGCGCGGAAATCACCCGATGGCGGTCGAACTGATGCAGCGGGCGATCGGGATCGCCCCGCACGCTTCAGTGCCCTACAGCAATTGTGGCAGCGCATTGCAATCCATGGGGCGGTTCGACGAGGCAGAGGCCTGCTACAGGCAGGCGATCGCGCTCGACCGGAGCAATGCGGACGGCTACCTCAATCTCGGCACGGTCCTCGAGGCGAAGGGGAAAACCGGCGAAGCGGAGGCCTGTTACCGGGAGGCGTTGCGACTCATTCCCGATTATGCCAAAGCGCACAACAATCTCGGCAAGCTGCTGGCGGAAAGCGGCCGGCAGGAAGAGGGCATTGCGCACGCCAGGCGGGCGATCGAAATCGATCCCGGCTATGCCGGCGCCTTCAGCAATCTCGCGGCATTTCTCAACCAGCAGGGGAAATACGAAGAGGCGATCGGCCATGCCAGGCGAGCCGCCGAAATCAATCCCGGCTACGCCGCGGCATGGAGCAATTGGGGAGTTTCCTGCAAGGAATTGGAGCGTTATGATGAGGCGGTCGGGCTGTTCAGACGCGCACTCGAATGCGATCCGGATCATGTCGAGAGCCTCAACAACCTCGGCGCAGCGTTGCGCGAGCTGAGGCGTTTCGACGAAGCGATCCTTCCCCTCGAACGCGCCGTGGCGCTGAAGCCGGATTTCGCCGGGGCGCTCGGCAACCGCGGCGTGCTCTATATCGACAAGGAACTACCGGAAAAAGCGATCTATTGCCTGGAAAGGGCCATTGAACTCAAGCCGGAAGATCCTGCAGGTTACCTCAACCTCGGGACCGCTTGGCGCGCCCTGGCGAGGTTCGACGATGCGATCGAATGCTACCGTAAAGCGCTTTCCATCAGGCCCGATTATCCGGATGCGATCAACAACCTCGGCACCATTTTTCAGTTGCAGGGCAAGACCGACGAAGTGATCCGCTTCTATCAGGAGGCGCTTTCCCGGGTGAATCTGCCGATGATACGCTGGAACCTTTCGCTCGCGCTCGTCGCATCCGGAGATTTGGAACGAGGCTGGCCGGAGAGCGAATACCGCTGGCTTTCGGTCCTGAAGGGCCAGGCGAGGCCTTTTCCACAGCCCTGGTGGGACGGGCGTGACCCGGCCGGGAAAACCCTGCTGCTCTGGGGTGAGCAGGGCGTGGGGGACGAAGTCGTTTTCGCCAGCGTGATCCCGGATCTGATCCGCCTCGCCGGGCATTGCGTGGTGGAATGCGAGCCGAGGCTCGCAACCCTGTTCGCCCGTTCCTTCCCCGAAGCGGAAGTGATTCCGAGAACCTATCCTCCCGATCCGCGCGCCCTCCGCCCGGACATCGATTTCCAGATCCCGATCCAGAGCACGTTCCGCTGGGTGAGGCCCGGTCTTGAAAGCTTCCCGCATCACCATGGTTTTCTGGTCCCGGATCCGCAGCGGCGCGCGTTCTGGAAGGCGAGGCTGGATGCGCTCGGGAGCGGAATCAAGGTCGGCATTTCCTGGCGAAGCCGCCATCGGGCCGCCCTGAGGGATGTCCATTACACCCGGATCGAGGATTGGGGGCCGGTGTTCTCGGTGCCCGGGCTGACTTTCGTCAATCTCCAGTACGACGACTGCAGGGAGGAGATCGACACCGCCCGGAAGCTGTTCGGCGTGAAGATCCATGCCTTCGAGGAGATCGATCTGCTGAACGATCTCGACGATGCGGCGGCGCTCACTTCGGCGGTGGACCTGATGATCTCGGTCGGCAATGCCGCGGCGGGAATCGGCGGCGCGGTGGGTGCGCCGCTGTGGCTGATGATGAACAGCGGAAACTGGGTCTTGCTCGGAACCGACCGGCTTCCCTGGCTTCCGGAGGCGAGGCTGTTTCTGAAGCCGCTCGGCGAGGACTGGCAGCGCGCGATGGAAGGCGTTGCGGCTGCGTTGCAGACTCTGGGAGGGGAAGGCCGATGAGCCGAGGTTTGCGTCGCTGCGAAGACCATGCGGTTTGGGACGATTTCTGCCGGGAATCGGGAGAGGGATCGCCCTTCATGGAAAGCTGGTTCGTCGAGGCCACTTCCGCCGCCGCGGACCGGTATTTCTGGTGCGAAGCGGGAAAGCCTGTCGCCGCCATCCTGATTCCCACCCGCAACGGGCGGTCCTTCCGCCCCAAATTCAGCGTCCATCACAGCCTGTGTTTTTCCGCTGAAATCGGATTGTTGCCGCCATCGGAGAAAATCAGGGCGCATTACGACCTGCTCGGCGCCATCCTGCCGGAAATCGCCGCCCTCGATGACGGGCTTTGCCTGTCGTTTCATCCCGGCATCCTGGATATGCGCCCTTTGCAATGGCACAATTTCGATGCTCCGCAAAAGGGGCACTTCAGGATAAATGTGCGCTACACGGCGATCCGCTCCCTGCTGAATTTCGATACCGAGGCGGATTTGCTTTGCGACATCAGGAAGGACAGGCGGACTGATTTCCGGAAATCCGCTCCGCTCACCGTCAGCGACCAGCCCGACATCGATGCGTTTCTGAGCCTGTACGCGATGACCTTCCAGCGCCAGAACATCGAAGTCGGGGATGATACCCTCGCCATGGTGCGCAACATCCTGAAATCGATTCCGGAAAAGCGGGGGCTGGTCCTGACGGCCATTGACCGGGAGAGCAGGCCGGTTTCTGCGACGGCGGTCCTGATGGGGAAAAGGCGCGCCTACAGCCTGCTCACGGCAAACGATCCTGCCTGCAGGAAGCTCGGCGCGAATACGCGGCTGGTGATCGAGGCGATGCTGAGATCACGGCAGGCCGGCATGAGCGATTTCGATTTCGTCGGCGCCAATTCGCCCAATCGCGCCGACTACAAGCTCAGCTTCAATGCCGAGCTCAAGCCTTATTTCGAGGCGCAATTCATCCAGAACACCTCCGAATGAACCGGATTTCATCCTGAAAGGAAGAACATGACCAGCCGCTCCATCGCAGAACGGGAATTCTACGAAAAGAGAACCGAAATGCTGAAATCGATCCGCCCCGAGGAGATCGCCGATTCGCCGTTCGTCTATTCCAAGCGCCAGCTCGTCACGACCGCCCTGACCCGCATCGAACTGTTCCAGAAGATCCTGAACACGCAGGGGGCGATCGTGGAATGCGGGGTCCACAAGGCGAATTCCCTGATGCTCTACTATCACCTGTCATCGATCCTGGAGCCCTACAATTTCGGCAGAAAAATCATCGGATTCGATACTTTCGAAGGCTTCAGGTCGCTGAGCGGGAAAGACGCTCCAGGGCTGACCGAGCAGCATTTTTCCGATACCAGTTACGACAGCATCCTGGAATGGGTGGCCTTGCAGGACCAGAACAGGGCCCAGGGGCATATTCCCAGGGTCGAACTGGTGAAAGGGGATGCGACGAGGACCATCCCGGAATATGTGTCGAACAATCCTCACCTGATCGTCGCGCTGCTCTATCTCGATTTCGACATTTATGAGCCGACGAATGTCGCGCTGAAGCACCTGTTGCCGCTGGTGCCCAAAGGCGGGGTGGTCGGTTTCGACGAGGTGAACTGCAAGACCTGGCAGGGGGAAACCATCGCCCTGAAGGAGAACCTCACCCTGGGCGAAGTGAGACTGCAGAAATTTTCCTACGATCCCTGGGTTTCGTATTACGTGGTCGAATGAGCGGATTCAGCGGTAGGCGAACACCGCCACGTCGCAGCGATTGTAATGGTGGTGCAGGGAGACTTTCCGGGTGAGGCGGTCGAGGCAGAACTGCAGTATCTCGACCGGATCGTGGTACTGCATCGTCTGGTCCATGAAGTTCACGTAGCTGGAAGTGAAATTGAAGCCGATCCCCTTGTTGCAATGGTCGAACGCGAAGCCGAGCATCCTTTTCATGAAATCCGTGCCTTCGGCCCTGCGGTTGTTGAACATTCCGGAAATCATCACATAATCGAAGGTTTCATCGAAACCTGTCTCGAGCACGTTGCGGCAGAAAAAACGGGCCTGGGGATGTGTCGCCCGGGCTGCCTCGACGATTTCGGGGACGATGTCGATGCCGGTGTAATCCACCGCTCCGAATCGCTTTGCGAGGTGGGGGTGGAAGTCTCCCAGCCCGCAGCCCAGATCGAGCACACGCGCGCCCGAGAGATCGGCGATTTCGGAGAGTTTTTCGAAACGGAAGCGCTGGCCTTCTTCGCTCCACTGTCCGACGGCTGGCCCCGATCCATGCTCGAGAAACAGCTTCCGGTAATTCTCGGCGATCGGGTCCATGTCAATCACGGGCGAGTTCGGAAAGGTTTTCGCAGACCTTGACGATGGCGCAGGCCACGTCTTCGAGGTCCTTTCGGGTCATGTTCGCATGGCAGAAATCGGCAAGAAGCACTTCCTCGTCATGCATGCGCTCGGTGACCGGGCACAGGCCGCGGGAATAATCGGGATGGCCCAGGCTGAAAGGATATCCGCCCGCCCCGAAAGCGATTTTCTGCTGGTACATGGGCTGAAGATAGATCGGCTCGACATAGCCCTGGTTGAAAGAAATGCCTTCGGCGCGCGCGGCTTCGGCGAATCGCCGTCTGGACACGCCGGTAGCTTTCGCGTCGTAGCGGATCGCATAAACGTAATAGCCGTGCCTTGCGCCTGCCATGACCCTGGGCGGCGTGATTCCGGGGAGCCCGGCGAGCGCATCCGTGAGGTAATTTGCAGCCTCCACTCTCGGGGCGACCAGTCCTTCCAGTTTCTTCAGTTGCTCGGAGGCGATCGCTGCCTCGATTTCGGTCATCCGGTAATTGAAGCCCACCAGATTGACGATGTTTTCGACCCCTTTCGCCTTCACCACGACTTCGCCATGGTTCCTGATGAGCTGCAGGCGTTCGGCGAAATTGCCGTCGTTCGTGACCACCACGCCGCCTTCGCCGCAGTGGATGGTCTTGTGGTAATTGAGGCTGAAAACGCCCATGTCGGCGAGGGTTCCGGCATATTTTTCGTGGTATTTCGCGCCCGGCGCCTGGGCCGCATCCTCGATGACGACAATGCCGCGCGAGCGGGCAAGTTCCATGATTTCATCCATTTCGGCGGGATGGCCGAAAATGTCGACCACGATGATGGCGCGGGTCTTGTCCGTGATCCTTTCCCGGATCGACTGCGGGCTCAGGCAGAAAGTGTCGGGGTCGATGTCGGCGAAGACGGGGATTCCGCCGTAAATGACGGCGGCGGTGGCTGAGGCCGCCATGGTGTAGGGGGAAACGATCACTTCGTCTCCGGGACCCACGCCGGCGGCCCCGACTGCGGCATAAAGGCCGGAAGTTGCCGAATTCATCGCAACCGCATGGCGGATGCCGAAATGGGCTTCCCATTCCCGCTCGAGTTTCTGCACTCTCGGCCCGCCGTAGAAATCGGCAGACCAGGTGCCGAGAAATTTCGACAAGACGGTGCTGTCGAGGACTTCCATGGCCGCCCGCTTCTCTTCCTCGCCGATGGTGACGTAGGCCGGAAAGGGTGAAGTCCTCACCGGTTTCCCGCCGTTGATCGCCAGTTTCGCCATCATTTTTCCCCGATCATCGAATGGATCAATTCTGCCACTTTCGCGGCGGCTTCGCCAGAATCGGGCAGGGCTTCCACGGCCTTTCCGAGCAGCAGGGATTCGAGCGCAGGCGCCAGATCTTCTTCCCGGTAGACCGGCAAGATGAGACCGGACCGGTTGGGCGGAAATGGGTCGGGAAGGGGAAGGTGAGGCCGGAGGCTCAAGGTCGGGCGTCCCAGATGGGCTGCTTCCACGAGCAGCATGGTGTTCATGCCCGCAACGACGTCGGCGCACAGGATCAGCTCGTGACGGTCTCCATTTTTCTCGACGATGACTGATTTTTGCTTCATTTCGTCGAAAATGTCTGAATTTTCACGGGGATGAGGGCGGATCAGCAGGCGGATTTTCCTGCCGTGGATCCTGCCGGCCTGTTGCAGCGCGGCGGCGAGGTTCGCGGCGATCCTGCGCCTGTCCTGCCAGGGAGGGAGCGGATCCGGCTCGGATTCGTCGAATCCGGGCGGCTGGGAAGCGAAAAGGACCAGCCAGTCCGCTTCGCCGACCCCGAGGCTTTCCCTGATCCTGAGCCGCTTTTCCGAAGCGAAGGTTGTGCGAATTCCGGACAGGGAATCGAGCGCAGGATGCCCTGTGATCGCGATGCGGGCTGGGGGGATGCCTTCGGCAATCATTTCATTTCTGGCCAGTTCGTCCATGACAGCGATCCGGTCGGGGAGAAAGGCGAGGTTGCCGGATGCGTCGCTGAAGCGCATCGAATAATTGCTCCAGAAATCGAGCAGGGCGAGCGACGGGATGCCCTGCGCCGAAGCTGCGCAAATGAAGCGTTTTTCGAATTCGTAACGATTGACCGAAGTGCCGGCGAGGAGCAGGTTCGCCCCCGAGACGATTTCGGAGATGGTCGAATCCAGTAGGTCTGGGGGCAGTTCGGAACAGCGCAGCCCGGCGTCCCGCCAGCATGAAACCGCCTGCAGATAGGCGAAAGCTTCGACGGCGTTTCCTTCCCGCCTGAGTCGCGCGATCACCGGGGCGAGCGCGTTGGCGCCGCCGGGATCTCCGCCGACGCAGACGATCCGCTTCAGGGTCATGTCTTCAGTCCGATTCGCATCCCGCCGCTTGCCGATTCGATCGCAGCAAGGCTCACCGATGCCGCATGCAATGCATCCCGTCCCGAGCAGCGCGGAGCCTTTCCGGTTTCGATGCAGCCGACCAGATCCTCGACGGCCTGTGGCAATGCCTGGCCGATTTCGCCCGGAAAGGATTCGGCGGGCTCGAGTCTCCGGTATCCCGCGCCGAACGGACTTGCCCCGACCCGCTGGATTTCGATCCTGAAGCCCGAATCGACGATCTTCGCCCGGCCTTTCGAGCCGATGATGTCCATTTCGAAAATGGCGTAGGCCGCAGCATCGCAGCTGTGCAGGAAACCGGAGGCGCCGCCTTCGAATTCGAGCAGCGCATCCAGGGTGGGGTCCGGGCCGCTTTCATGCAGCCTGTCGAAGCCTGTGACGCTCCGGATCGGCCCGATCAGAAAATGGGCGAGATCGAACCAGTGGCTGCCGTTGTGTAGCGCTCCTTTGGTGTAGTGTCCAGACACGGTCTGGATGTCGCCGAGTTGGCCCAAGGCGATGAGCTTCCGTAGCCTGTCGAATCCAGGACAATAGCGCCGTGTGTAATTGACCGCCAGAAACACGCCGCGGGATTCGGCGAGGGCGACGATTTCCTCCGCCTGGCTGATTCCGGTCGAAAGCGGTTTCTCGGCGAGAACGGCGCGCACCGAGGGGTGGCGGATCGCCTGGCCGATCATTTCGAAATGGGTTCCGTCCGGCGTGCAGATGCTGACGATTTCCGGATTTTCGCTTTCGAGCATACCTGCGAAGTCAGGATACCCTCTGACACCCCAGCGCTTCGCGCATTTTTCGACCCGTTCCGGATCTGCGTCGCAGGCCGCAACCAGTTCGATGCTTTTGCAGGCGAAATAGGCTTCGGCATGGCTCCATACCCCGGGAAGCAGCATCGAGTCGGAAAATTCGCTGCCTATCAGTCCACAACCTGCAATTGCTGCACGGAAACTCATTGCATCACCATTCAGGAGATCATATCCCAGCCGAGGGGGGTGCCTCTGGGGATATCTCGGGTCGCTTTCCTGCCCAGCACGTGGTCGAGGTGCTTTGGTGAAAGCCCGAAGCCGGGTCGGATCGCCCTCACGTTTTTACCCGAGAAAGGTTCCCCCGCCTTCATCGCCTTCACCACATACAGCGAGCGCCGGTACTGGAGGGATGGGATTTCGGACGGGGTCGGTCCGTACCGGACTTCTCCCAGGGCTTGCCATGCCCGCTCCGATTCGGCGACGAGGGACTGCATTTCTTCTGGTTCGAGCGAAAATGCGGCATCCACGCCGCCATCCGCCCGCCTCAGGGTGAAATGCTTTTCGATCACGGTCGCGCCGAGCGCGACGCTTGCAACCGCTGCGCCGATGCCCATGGTGTGGTCGGAAAGTCCGATTTCGCAATCGAAAAGATCGCGCATGTGAGGGATGGTCATGAGATTGGTGTTTTCAGGACTCGCCGGATAGGTGCTGGTGCATTTCAGGAGCACGAGTTGCTCGCAGCCTGCTTCGCGTGCGGCACGAACCGTTTCATCGAGTTCGGCGACTGTAGCCATACCGGTCGATATGATCAGGGGTTTTCCGGTCGCAGCGGCTTTCCTGACGAGTGGAATGTCGGTATTTTCAAAGGAAGCGATCTTGTAGCAGGGTACTTCGAGTCCTTCGAGAAATTCGACCGCTGTTTCGTCGAATGGGGTTGAAAAGCCGATCATGTCGAGTTCGCGGCATCGCGCGAAGATTGCCTCATGCCATTCCCAGGGCGTATGGGCTTCCTGATAGAGCTGATGGAGCGATTTTCCTTTCCAAAGGCTGTCATTGTCGTTGATGAAAAACTCTCCGTGATCGGCGTCGATCGTCATCGTATCTGCTGTGTACGTCTGGATCTTCAACGCATGCGCGCCAGCCTTTGCGGCCGCCTCGACGATGGCGATCGCGCGATCAAGCGACTGGTTGTGGTTTCCGGACATTTCGGCGATGATAAATGGCGGGCTCCCCACGCCGATGTCTCGTCCCGCAATGCTGAATGACGCCATGTCTATTCCCCCATGCTGAATTCGAAATATCCTCCGGATTCCCGGTAACCTGCCTTTACGAATGCCTTTCGCGATGCGATGTTGTCCGGATGTATGCTTGCCCGAAGAACCCTCGTCTCGGGAAGGTGGTCCTTCGCCCAGAAAATTCCTGCCCGGATCAGCGCGGTTCCGAGCCCCTTTCCATGCTGCCCTGGAACCAGGTAGACGGAAACCACCGCGATTTCACCCTCGAGATCGTAACGCAAAACGCCGACCGGTCGCCCGGAAACTTCCCCGATCAGGAGATGGCGGTCATTCCTTCCAAGGGTGCTTTCGATCCATCTTTCGTGTTCGTCCGGAGAGATTTCCCGTGGGTCGTGCGAATATTTCCTGGTTTCTGCTGCATTTCTCCATTCGAAAAGATCTGCCGAGTCGCCCATCGCAGCCTGTCTGAGCCCGATCCATTCTGGGGTCAGCTCCATGATCGCATTGGCAACCCGGTTTGTCCCCAGTCCGTCCACGAGACGTTTTCCGCATTCGGACATGGCGAGCCGTTCCCTGCCATCTTCGAGAAGATGTTTCAGTGCGGAAAGAATCCTTTCCACGGTCACGTCTTCCGACCTTCCGAGATAAATGCTTGCGCCACTATTGGCAACTGCAAGCGCGCCTTTTTCCTGGTTGG
>JABEVD010000120.1 GCA_013044025.1 Burkholderiales bacterium | reverse complement strand
TCAGGATTTCCTTCATGAATTCCGCATCGAAATTCAGCGAAGAAATCAGTTCCAGAAGAGCGGGCTCTTCCTGTCTGGAAATATCGACCTTCCCGGATCTGATTTCCGAAAAAATCCTTTCCAGGACTTCGGGGTCCGATCCGGGAATTTCCTCTATATTCGGCCATTTTCCGGAAATCGAAGCCAGCAGCTTCGAATGGACATTCATCTCGCCGGAAGCTTCCTCGAAATCCACGATTTCGTTCTTCAGGATCGATGATTCGATGCCGGAAGCCGTTTTCCCTTCCGTCCCGGAAAATCCGTCCGGAATGGAACGAGGATCGGCTCGATCGCCGGATTCTACGAGATCGAAAAGGATCTTCTCCCAGAAACTCCCTCCTTTCCCCTCCGCCAGATCGATCCAGTAGTCTGCGCTGAACGGCGCAAGAATTTTCAGGACTTGCGCCAGATCGTCGTTGCGGAACTGTTTCGAAAGGCGCTTCAAGGCGTTTTCCCTGAAGGGCGTCCCCCTGAGATATTCGCCGAATGCCTTCCCGTTCGAACCGAGCACTCTTTTCAGCATCGAATCCAGTTCTTCACCGGATGTCGCCTCCGAATTCCAGGCCATGACTCCGGTTTCGAGAAAGCGCTGCAGAACTTCGAGTTCCGCCAGGCTTTGACTCACCGCGCCTTCGCCATGGGATTGCGCCTTCCCTTCCATTCTTTCGAGCAAAGCAGACCTCAGTTTCTCCCCGAACCGCTCGCCCATCTCTTCCCGCAAGCGCCTCGATGGGATATCGCCGAGGTCGATTTCGAGAACATCCAGCCTTTGAACCATGCCGGTCTCGGCGATTTCAGAGAATATCCCGTCCGCGATCGGAAGGAGATGCTCCCGCACCAGGTCTTCGATCCCATTCTGAAACATCCTCCTGGAACCGAAGGAAATTTCGAATGTCGCCTCGCCGATCGAATGGCGATCATTCATCCTTCATCCTCCTCAATCCCTGAAGAAAATGGACGAGGTTCAGCGCGGCATCGTCGGCGCCGTTCGACCTGCGCTTATTTTCCAGCCATTTTTCGTGCAAAAGATCGAATTGCCCAAGGCGCCCGGGATCCAGCCAGAAAATTTCTGGATGAACATGTGCCGGGCAATTCAGATAAACGGTTTCCTCGGCAAGCTTGCGGAACCCGGCATCCTCCATCCTCCCTTCGGAGGATGGAAAGATCACGCTGATCCTGTAACTGAAGAAGTCGGTATGGTCGGCAATTCCAGCCGAAGGCCTCAGCAGGACATGCTCGACGATCCGGACATCTTTTTCTCCGGTTTGAAGACCCAGCAGGATCTGGATCTTCCTTTGCAACCCCCTGCCGTTTTCCGAATCGGGTTTTCTGTAGTTGAATGCGACAAATCGATCCCTGCCGGTTTCCGCGATATTTTCGAGAAAAGCGATCTTGTTGCAGATTTTCTCCCCCGCCGCGTCTTCGAAAAGATGCTGCATGGAATTCTGGCTGAATTTTTCACCGTAAAGGGCGAGGAGATAATCGAGAACCCGGTTGCGCCTGTCTCCGTAATCGTCGAATCCTGCCACGATCCGGTCCATTTCTGCATCGTCCGCCAGGTAGAGATCCTCCGCGCCGGGCAATGCATCGTTCCCGATATGCTGGTGGAAGACCGTCCTGCCGCTGCCTTCTTCCCTGGAAAAAAGCTCCGGAATTTCCTCCACTCCCTGCAGAAAATTCGCCATGATCTGCTCGAAAAGCATCAGATATCCCTTGAGCTGGGCTGCCTGCGCCTTCCTCCTGAGTGGGGCCGAATCCGGGACTCCGTGATGGTTCAAACCGTATACGTCCGGAAAATGGTTCTGTATCGAATAATACTCTCCAGGATTGCGGTATTCTCCTTCCGGAAGGCCGCTTCCCACCCAGTCGAAGCGCGTTTTCCTGTAGCGATTGGAACGGATCCTGTAGTCGAGACGCTCATACTCCGCCTCCACTTCCTGCATCGAAACCGGATAACGCTTCCCTCCCTTGAAAAGGCTGACCGGAGACTCCTCCACATCGGGCAGAATGAAGCAGGCGACTGCCTGCATTTCCTCTTCGCCATCCAGATCAATGATTTCCCGCTCGCGACCATCCACGTCGACGAAAAAAAGGTACTCGATCTTCCTCACTCCTTCGATCCGGGCGATCTTCCCCAGCAACTCGGGTATCGAGAAATGTCCAACCCATGGTTGCAGATCCTCGTCGGCAATGTATCCGTGTTCGGTGTAAGGCCCGGTGAAAAGATCCTCCAGACTTTTACCGCCCTCGTACAATTCGCGGTGGGAATGCACCGCAACCCTTCTGCCGAGATATCTCGCGCATTCGAAACAGACTTCCGCAAGGATCGAAGCCGGCGCCCTTCCCCCCTCGATTTCCATGCGGCCCCGAAGATGAAAAGGAATTCTCCTTGCGATCCGAACGCCGGCGAGGTCTTCGCAAAGATTCCGGTTTGCTGCGAGAATCTTGCCGATCAAGTCCGCATAGGCCTTTCTCACGCCGGGATTTTCCTGATCCTCTACCCTGTCGCTCAACTGAACATGGACATGGTGCAATCCTCCGGGCTCGACCGAATTTCCCGCACTCACCCTGATCCAGACATTGTCCACATTGGGAACGGAATTCAGGATGAGCTTGCGATAGTCGTTCACCGTTACCGGGCTGCAGGAAAATATTTCGTCGGGTCGGCATAGCGCCTGCCTCGAATAGTCTATCTTGCCGTCCGGAGCTGCGAGATAGTCCTTCGCGTCATACCCGCTCCGATAGGCGAGATCGGTCAATCCGTAGCAGAGTTGCTCCAGGATGGTGACCCCGGGGTCGTGCAGATTGAAATCGGTCCATACCTCCCCTGAAATTTCCTGGGAAAGCCTGACTCCTTCCTCTCGCAGTGCGGCAAAATCCAGACCTTCCGGGTCCGGCCTGATTTTCAGGATGTGGGAACGGTCCTTCATTTTCCGTATCCCCTCCGATCGTCCGTCGTATCTTCATCCTCTCCGCAATCCTCCATGAAGGGATCGAACCAGAGCTGCGTCAGGTAATAGCGGATGAACACCTTGTCGGAGGCCTTCTGTTCGAAACTGCACCTCGTCCTCATCTCGAGAGAATAGTTGTGCGTCTCTCCCGCCCAACGCAACTCGATCTGGTCGCATTTCGAAGAAAAGTATGCCTGACGACTGTCGATTCCGTCCTGGCTGGAATTGAATGTGCTGAGCGCGAAGGCGTGAAGGAGAGCATATCTTCCGCTATGCCGCTTCCCGACACCCGCCATGATTTCGAACGCATGGCAGCCGTCGAGTCCGGTGACAATGGGATGCCATTTTCCGTCCGCCCTGACCGATTCCTTCCCCTTCCTGCCGATCCTCCCATCCGCAGCGAGCACACCGCCGACATCCATCTCGTAATCCGGATTGCCCTTGTTGACCCCGACCCTGACCTTCTCCTCTCCCTTCGCGGCATTTCCACAGGTCGAAAGCGTGAAGCCGTTCCCGCCCATACCGCCGAAAAAATTCAGGTTTTTTCTGCCTTCCGTATTCTCGCCATAACCCGGAATCGAAAACGAGATCGTCCAGAGCGGATCCTTCACCGTGATTTCGTCGTAGAAGCTGATCAGCTTGCTTCCGTTGTCGACCTGGGCGACCTTCATTCCATCTTTTGCGCTCTTGTCGAAACCGTCGTCGACGATATTCACCATCGAATCGATCAGGTCGCCGAACGCTTCCTGCGTGGGCATTTTTCCGTCCACGAAATTCTCGGCCAGGATCTTCCGGTTGCGCTTGGTCATGAATTCCCCCGGGAAAGTACGAGGGTGCTTCCGATGGCGAGCTTCGAGATCCCGGTTTCTTCGGGAAGCCATGCGCCGCTTTCGTCGACCACCTCGATCAGGTGGTTCCTGAAGGGGATGAGGATGCTCCATGGATGGGTCGGTCTGATCTCGTTCGCCTTCTGCCTTGCCGTATCAGAAATCGTGTAGCTCTGGGGCCCGCTCTCGCTGACATGGAGCAGAGACAAACCGGAGACCGACTCGATGTATTCCAGCTCGCGAACATGCGCCTCGATCTCGTTGCAGCTCATGCTCCAGCCGAACCTCGCGCCGTGGCCGACCGGACTCCATGGGGAAAGGTAATCATGGATTTCCTGCTCGAGCCGCTTGAGATAAAGCCCCTGCCCGGATCCCTTCCTGAACCTGACCTTGCAGCGAACCTGAACCTTTTCGTAGGCCGGATTCCGGACCGAGATGCTCGCGAAGGGAGGGGCAATTCCTGCAAGAAATTCCCTGACTTTCCTGATCAGCATCGCATTCACCATGGGCTGCATATTCGAAGACTCTCCGAGGCGAGGGATCATCACGACGAGAAGATGGCCGGGTGCAACCGCTCCCTTGCGCTCCGAATCCATGCAGGGAAAGCACTTCACCTTGCCGATTTCCGGAAAATTCTGCAGAACCAGCCTTTCGTAATCCCAGGGAGTCACCGCCCTCATTTTGTGTTTCAGGCGCTCGCTCACCCGAATCGTCCATGCCTCCTCTCCCTCCTCCTCCATCCCGCCGAAGGAATCCGTGATCTGACGGATTTCGGAAATCCCTGTCAGGGTTCTTTTCGATGCGCGAATCGTGCCGGCCGGCAGCCCGGATGAAAGATGTGAGGAAGGACCTGCGCCCGTCCAGCTTGCACAAATCGCCTGCGCGTGAACGCCATGGAGCGTGCAAAGCGCATGAAGGTCCGCGCCGCTCGCTGAAACCCTGAGCCAGAACAATCCGGAAGGCAGAACGGTGTTTTCGCGGTTGATATCGTCAGGGATTTCCAGAACGACGATTCCTGAAGAAAGGAATCCGCAGGTCGTATCCGAAACCAGACGGGAGCGATCCAGACGCTTCCAGCGGTTGGAAGACAGATAATGCCAGGAGAAATCGAAATCCATCGCCCCCGCTTCGGGAAGGGAATCGTCGCGAAGATGGAAAAAAAGGCTGATCGTGCCGGAAATCCTCGTCGCGGAAATGCCGATGTAGAGATTTCCGTCCGCATCGTAATTCGGAACCAGGCTGACTTTCCCATAGGATCTTGGAGAGAGCGCCTCGAAGCCGAGAGGATGGAGATGGAAGATCCTGTCAGCGGACCTTCCTTCCCCCTCCTGCTCCATGCTGATCCTCGAAGTCGCCCGGTAATTGACGGAAACCGCCTTGACCATCGGCGTATAGGGCTGGCCGGGAAGAGGATGCCTGGGCAGATTGCGCTTCAGCAACCCTGTGATGCCGAACCTGTCGAGCTTCGCGTTCTCCGTCATCACCCTGGACAGGATCAGCGGATAATCCCGGTGCCCGAATGCATATTGGGGAGAAGAGAGGGAAATCCTGAAAAAACCCGCCTTCGCCCTGGGACCGTAAGCATATTCATCCCTTCCCGCGCCCCTGACGAGCCTCGTGAACTGGCAAAGCTTCCTGAAGGAAATGCATCTCGTCCTGGCAGCCTTCCCATCCTCTTCCTCGAAAAGAGCGACCTGCATGCCCTCGGCAGGAACCCATGCGCGGTCTCTCAGAACGGCAAGATCCACCCTGAAAACCCCGTTTCCGAAAGGCATTCCATAGGCCCGGTAATGATCCTCGAAGCCCCTGACGGGAAGCCCTGCCCACTCCAGTTCCACCTCGAAATCGACCAGCCTTTTGCGCGAAGCTTCGTGGCAACCCACCACAAGATAATCCCCCTGTGCGGGAATCTGGCCGAAAGGAGCGAACTGCGCATCCGCGCTCAGTTCTCCCAACTGGTTGTAAATCAGGATGTCCGTGCATCCTGAAACTTCGGCCTCGATCGAGATTTCCTCCAGTGGAAGCTCGCAAAGCAGGCTCCATGCATAAAGATAGGCATCGGGGTCGAGGACGAAACGCACGACCGGAAGATCGGTTTCCAGGTTTTCTCCGTGAACCTGGGCGGAATACGGAACGACCGCTCCTGCGCTCTCGGGTACCCTGAATTCGACGAGGAAACTGCCTTCCTCGCACCTTTCGGCATCGACCACGCTGCAAAGCGGAAGGTATTCGCCGACATCCATCCATCCCTTTTCCGAAGTGATGGATATCCTGAACATGTTCCTGAATGCCTTGAAGAAGGCATCCGCCTCCGTGGTCTCAAGGTCTTCGCCAAGTTTTTTCACGAGCATGCCGAGATCCCGGACCTGTGCGAACCGGAAGGTGATTTCGACATCCCGCTTTCCCTGTCCGAGCAAAAGGACATCGCTCGCGACGGCAAATCCGAGCCTCGCATCGCCCGGCTTTTTCCCATCATGCGTGTGGCGCCTCGCGCCGAAGATGGGGCGTGGTTCGGTACCGAGCAACCTGTCCAGTTTCACCGATGAAGCCAAAGGATGCCCCTTCGTGATCATCCTTTCGTCCCGGTCGACATGGATCGTATGAAGTTCGCAGACCTTCGCATCGGTCACCACGATTTCCTCATCGGATGCATAGACCCGCTGTTCTTCGCCGACTCCTGCAAGAAATTCGGTCCCCTTCCCAACCACGACTTCCCTGCCGGGAACGTCCGAAACCAGCAAGAGATGAACCCTGTCCGGAACGAAAGGGCGACGCGCGACCTTCAGGACCTCCCCGTAATAGAAAAGCAGATGCCTGTGCGTGAAGCGGTTCAGTTTTCCCTGCACCTTCGCGAAGAGCCTGAGGAATACGATGAAAAGCCCCATGGCGGGTTCGTGATCGCCTCTTTGCAGCGAAATCGCGAGAATTTTTCCTGCTTCTTCCTGCAACAGGAGAAACGCATTGTGAAAGGCCTGGAAATTCGCGATCATGGCTTTTTCGGATCCTGACTTCAGGGTGGGCACCTCTTCGAGCTCCCACAGGGGATGGAAACGTCCGAAAGTTGCCCCTGTGTCGATCCCGAAGTTTTCCAGCAAATCCCTCGTCTGCCTCAACTCCTTGCCTAGCGCCCTTTCGACTGATTCAGCGATTTTCTCGCGAATCCGCACTGCCGCCTGGCTCATCGATGCCGCAAGACGCACGTATGCGTTGTCGATCCTGTCTGCCACCCGAAACAGCGGAATGGAATCGATGCCCGCTCTCCCCTCCCTGATGTCTTCCAGCCTTGCCCCGAAATTCAGGATGAAATGCCTTGAATCGGAATGGAGCTTTTTCGCGTCGATCGCCATCAGGGAAGCAAGCAATCCCGCCTCGTCCGATTCGAAAAAAGTGCGCCAGGATCCTTCCGGGCGATTTTCCAAATTGCGGTATTCGAGCAGTCCGGCATATTCCGCTGCCATTGCGAACAGATCCTCGAAGCCGAGCTCGTCCACATCGAAGTAGCCCTCCTTCAATGCGGGAAGCAGCCTCTCCTCCCGGCTCGTTCCATCCCTGATGATCGATGTCGTCATGGTTTCAGTTCAAAGGTATTCGTGCCTTCCAGGAAATAGAACGGGTAGACGAGGTTGCTCCTCGTGTTCGTCGTCCTGATCGTATAGAGGAGATCGATATCCAGGATTCCTTCCATCGCCTTCGCATCGTCGATCACGACTTCCTCGAGCGTGATGCGCGGTTCGAAGAAAAGAACTGCGCGGCGTATCGTGTCCCTGATCTCGGTCATGGTGGCCTCGTCGATGCTCTCGAATACCATCGCCTTCAGCCCGCATCCGTAGGAAGGATGCATGACCCGTTCCCCGGGAGAGGTGGACATCAGGATCCGCAGGCTCTCCGCGATGTCTTCCTCGGCCGAAACCAGCCTCGCCGATTTCGACTTCGCCGAAAATTCGGGAGGAAATCCCCACCCCCTGCCAAGAAAAGAATCGCCCCTGTCCATATCCGGCTCAGTTGATCATGACCATGGACCCCTTCACGGTGGTCTGCCCCGGGGAGGAAAGCTCTGCGCTCGCGTTGCCCTTCGCGGTGAAGCTCGTCTTCGCGGTCTGGGCGATGCTCATCCCGTCCACCGTGACGGATGCCTTGGATTCGGCAGCGATGTTGCCGACTGCGGTGATATTGATCTTTCCCTTTGCATTGATGGTGATGTCCTTCGGACTGTCGAGCAGGATGCCGTCCTGGCTCAGCTTCACCTTGTTTCCCGTCTGATCCTGCAGCAAAATGGACTTGTCGTCGTCGCTCACGACGATGGTGTTGCTCGCAGGCGTGACGATGGTGACGACTTTCTTTTCGTCGTCGAACTCGAGCTTCAGCCTGGTTTTCGTGACGATCGCCTTCTTGTAATTGTCCGCAGTGAGCTCGTAGGCTGGCTTTCTCTTGCTGCTGTAGAGGCTTCCCAGGATCACCGGGCTGGAGGGATCGTTGTTGAAATAACCGAGCACCACCTCGTCGCCGATCTCCGGGACGAAAAAGGAACCGAATCCGTCGGAAGCGTAAAACTGCATGAGACGCGCCCAAACTCCGTCGGTTTCCGCCTGGAGCACCGGGATCGAGACCTGGACCTTGTATTGGCCTTCGGGATCGGCATCGAGCTTTTTCACCACGCCCAGATGAATGCCCTCTATTCCGGGAAGAAATCCGGATGCAGGCGGTGCGGTGAGGTCTCGCCGATCGGCGAACCAGCCATCGGGCATTCCGAATTCGACCTCGGTGATCCAGTTTCCGTCCGATATGGCATGATGGACCGCGCTGACAAAGACGTTTCCATTGAAGCGATCTCCCACGCCGGAGAGTTCGATCATCTCCCCTGCCATCGCCTTCGCGCTCCCCTGGAAACTCATTCTGCCCTGAATCCTCGCCAGCCCGGCCTTCACCTGTTTTCCCTTCGCCCAGGATTTGAGCGCAGTGCTCTCTAGGGTCGCAGGCGTCTGGATCCGGAACGAATCCGGGCCGGCCACCCCGGCAAGCGTCGCAGAATCGAGGTTTCCCTGCGAATTCAGCGTCTCGGGAGAGGCCTGCTGTTCGATCGCAGCCTGGGTCTTGATGTCCCAGCAAACGCCCTGCACCTTCTTCAACTGGGTACGCGCATCGATGCACGCATCGAATTCCATCAGATCCTCGCCCCAGGTGACCTTGAGCGAGGGAGATCCGTCGGTCTTGGGCGCCTTCACCGAAACCTTGCCGTCCTCCACGACGACCAGAAGGCCGTTCACTTCCGCTCTCGACATCATGAAATCCCAGTCGGTGCAGTAATACTGGACGAGCTCCTTGTACTGAGTGTCGGTCGAATCCACATCCGAAGAAAGGCCGGAATGATTACCGACGATTTTGGAGATGATGTCGCTGTCCTTCGAATCGACATAATTGGCATTGTTCCGGCCTATGGTCATCGCAACGGCCTTGTCGCGGCATTCGACCACCAGACGCGAGTAGTTTTCTCCACTCACCCTGATGCCGTGCCGCATCACCACTCCCTTGAAAATCTCGTCCTCGCCATTCTCGTATCCCGCCTTGATCGTGATTTCGCTTCCCGGCTTGAAATGGTCCCCATTGCTGACCGGAAAATCCTTCGTCGGCATGTCCCCGTCGAGCAATACGATTTCCGCAACCGGGATCCTGTTGATCGCCTTTTTCACCGATGCGGAGACAACCCGGAACGTACCCGGAATTTCCGAACCGTTGCTGAGTATGCTCAGCCTGACGACCCCTCCCCCGTCGAGCGCAGGTGAATTCGCCATGTCTACCTCAGCGGAGGGAAGTGGAGCCGGGTGCCTGGCCGGATATTGCGGAAATTGGTGATGCCGTTGATCCTCGCCACGCTGAGATAATAGGCGGAATCCCCGTATATCCTGTGGCACAGGATGGGCAGCGTATCTCCCGCCTTCACTTCGACGAGATGAGTGAGATCCGGGGAGGAGCGGTTGGCGACGAGGGCCTCTTCTTCCTTGCTCACGAATCCGTCGAAGGCGATCTTCACTTTCGCCCGCAAAGGCTGACCGGTCGGCGTGAACAGGGTGTAATCGACCGAAAGGGAACTCATCCTGCCGAAAAAAATGAAGCTGCCCCACAGCAGCCTGACATGATTGGGCTGGTGGACGTTCCCGTCGTACTTGTAGATGATGTCGTTGAGCTTCTGGATCTGCGTCTTCACGTCCTTCGCGCCGTTGGTCATGTCGACGAGTCCGCTGCCGTCGAGTACCAGATCGAAATTCACCTTTTCCGGCTCGACATTGCTGAATTTCTGGTCGGAAGCGAGCTGCCCGAGCGCCTTCTTCCTGTTGTAACGTATCGAATAGGTATGGTTGTACGAGGAAGGATTGAGCATCGCCTCGAACTTCTTGTTTTCGATCGTGACTTTTCCGGTCTTGTCGACCTTGCACTGCGTGATGATCAGCCTCGTCAGCGCCCCCATTCATCGCTCCCTTTCTTCACGGATGATTTCGAACATCATCTTTCTGCATTCTTCGAGTATTTCCTTCCTGACCGAATCGAAACTCTCCTGGAAATCCATTCCGGGCTGCCTTTCGTCGCCGTCCACCACATTGGTTTTGACCAGCAACTGCCTGATTTCGATAGCCATTCCTAGCTTCTTTCAAAATAGGTGAAATTGAGCTCGATTTTTTCGATCGCGACATCGTTCTTCGTCGAATTGAACGGCTCCACTTCCCACCTGACCGGATAGGCGTCGTAAAAGGACCAGGTGAAGAGCGCAGTTCCCTTCTCGTTCAGCAGCTTCACATCGATGGTCTGCTGCCTGATCGGGATCTTGAAATTCACGAGCACGTCGTTGCACCAGGTGATTAGCGGGGAATCGACGCGCGAAATCCCCCGCTTCAGCACCAGCTTCTGATGCTTCACCCCTTTCGGCAGTTTGTGGACATAACGGTTTTCCCCGCCCTCCCGGATGTCTTCGGTTTCCATCTCCGAACTCATCCCGGTTACTTCCTGAAAGGACGTATCGCTTCCCCTCGCCCCCCAGAAAGCCACGCTGAAATGGAACGAGGGGGGCGGATATTCGTAGGGATTTTCCTCTTCTGCCATTTCGCCCCCGCCGCAATCAGCCGTTCGCTATGGTGAGTCCTTCGTGGACGATCTCGATGGATTCGACCGCCACCTCGTTCCCTTCCGACTTGAGATCGGTTCCGGTGATCTTGGTCGGCCATGCATTGGCGAGCGTCCAGACCATGGTCGGCTTCCCGGCCTCGTCGAGCAGGCTGATGGTGACCGGAACGCGCTTGATGGTGTTCATCTTGATCTGCTTGAACCAGTCCCAGAACTTGTTGTCCGCCTTGAAGATTCCCTTTTTCATCGTGACATTGCCCACCTTCACCATGCAGGGCATCTTGATCACGGAAAAAACCGGGCTGTCCCCGTGCCGGTACTTGATCTCCTCGGACTGGACGTCGAGGCCGGATACCTCCTGGAACGACATCACGGTGGAATCCACTTGACCTGGAAATAGAACTTGGGCAACGGCCATACGGTCGTCGATTGTGCGGAACCGTCATCTGCCATGTCCTACTCCTTTCTTGAAAAGAATGATCCGATCAGGACTTCTGCATCTGTTGCTGGAAGGTGATTTCGATGAATTCGGCCGGACGGCTGATCGCGACCAGCACCGTCACCCTCAAAATCCCCTCCAGGATGTCTTCGGGCGTCATGGTCTCGCCCAGCCCGACGAATACCGCGAAAGCGTCGTCGGGGCTCGCCCCGGCAAGTCCGCCCCGCTTCCAGATTCCGGCAAGAAAATTGCGGATCATGCTCTTGATGGTGACCCAGGTGTTGGCCACATTGGGCTCGAAGACATAGGCCTTGGTGGCGAGCTTCACCGATTCCTCGAGCATGATCATGGTTCTTCTGACATTGATGTAGCGCCAGTCGAGGCTGTTTCCGTCGAGCGTCCTCGCCCCCCACACCAGCGTTCCCTCGCCGACGAAAGTGCGGATCGCATTGATGGATTTTCCCTGCGGCGTGACGTTGAGATCCTCCTGATCGCCGTGGGTGATGTTGACCGAAGGCGAGACCACCGAATTCAGGCTCACGTTGGCAGGCGCTTTCCACACGCCGCGGTTGTTGTCCACCATGGTGTAGACGCCGGCCATTGCGGCCGAAGGCGGCAGCAGGTTGAGACGGTTCGCCATTTCGGTGAGAATCATGTTGTAGCGAGGGCTGAGCGCAATCAGGCTCTTGTTGAGCATCGCCTTGTCGTCCACCGATGCATCCGCTTTCGCCACGCCGTCGATGATTTCCTGCAACTGCGCCTTCTTGCCGTCGGGCTGCTTGTCGAGTTCGAACTCGTCGGTCAGCAGGTTCTGGAGCAGCGTCTGCCCGTCGCCATCGAGATTTTCGTAGGAAAGATCCTTCGCCTGGCTGATGGTGGTGTTGACCCAGGGATAGTAGGCCATTCCGTAGTTGAGGAAATTGATTCCGAGCGAATTCCGGAAGTTCGCGACCGGATCTCCTGCGGGATCCTGCCTCGAGCGGAATCCGTCCGAGACGTCGAGAATCGCGACCCGGTTCTTCATGACGTCTCCGCAGTGGGCGAGCATGTGCTGCTGGACGCCGATGCAGTCCGGCTGCGCAAGAAGGACCGCATCCGGAATCACTACCATGGTCGGCTCCTGCTCCTTGACGAGCAGATCCACGCCGCCCTTCAGCTTGTCCGGATCGATGCTGTCGCCGTACTTTCCGATCGAAACGATGTAGCAAGGCCCGCCGCCGTTCTGGAAGAAGAGCATCATGCTGTAATAAAGGAGATATCTTCCTTCTTCCTGGTCGATGGAATAACCGGTCCTCGCCCCCTTGCTGTCGATGAGGGAAAAGGTTCCTTCCTCTGGGGAAGCGACCGCAGCGAATTTGAATTTCGGCGCCGGACCGAATCCGAAATAGTTGTGGAATTCGGCCATAGAAGTGATTCGCCATGGCTGATTGGCAAGAGACTTGCCCTTGTTGTCCGCCTTCTGCGTATATCCTATGAATGCCGGAACCGCAGTCGCGACTTCGACGACCGAATTCGGAAAGGCGCTTTTCTCGACGATGTAAACGCCGGGTGTCTTCATCACTCCCATACTGCCCCCTCTCAAAAGTTAAGGACCATCCGGACCGGAATGCCCCGGTCAAGGCTCTTGAAAATTCAGAAATTCACGTAATTCTCCAGAACGATTTCGCGTCTTTCGTCGATCAGCTCGGAACCGAGCCTCGCGCCCGATGCGGTCGGCAATCGCTTGACGAGCACCCTGCTCCCGCTCTGGCTTCGCTCGCGAAGCTGGAAGCGGTATTCGGTTTTTTCCTGGACGGCAAGCCGCTCCTTCGACCTGAAAACGCTGGAGCGCCTGTTCCCGGGAAGCATCGCTTCGCCGCGCGCCTCGAACTCGACCCGGCTGTCTAGATCGACGATGAATGCGTTCTCCCTGTTCATGTTGCCGAGAAGATGGTATTGCCAGAAAGATTCCCTGGCGCCGAAGCGGATCGTGAAGCGGCGCCCCCTCTCCTGCGGCGCAATCAGGATCTTCACGACGAAATCGGGAGGAATCCTGCATTCCCGCTCGCCCAATATGCCTTCCCCGGCAAGCTTTTCGACTTCCTCGAAGTCATCGCTGGAAGCGGTCCCGCTCCTGGCAAGGGAATCCCGCCCGCCTGAATTGGAAAAGAGGAGAACCTTGCCCCCGGCAAAAGGCATCGAAGTATAGGTCGAAAAATTTCTGTCGAAGGCCGTCGCCTTGAAGCAGAACCGGATCGATCCATTTTCGGCGAAAAGCGGCAATGCCGCTTCCCGCTCCTTCTCGCAAAACAGCCCGATCCCGCTCCCCGTTTTCTTGAGCAGCATTCCGGAAGAGGAAATCATTTTCTCGGTCGCAAAGTCCGGCACGAAATCCAGATCCTTCCATGATCCGCTCGAAAAATAGGAATTTTCCACTTCGATGGAAAAAAGAGGCTCGTAGAATCCCATTGCATCCTCACTCGACCGCAGCGCCGCGAATGGGCTCGAGTTTGCTCATGACGTCTCCGGAATCGAAGGAAACCATCCTCACCTTGTAGAGAACAGAGGGAAGGTATTTCCCGCTCAACACCCCCCAAAGGCTGCTCAGATCCTGGACGTTCAGGTTTTCGATGTCGAGCGCGATCTTGTTGATCCTTTTGTCGAGATCGGGCGAATTCTGGTGATCGAAAAAAGGCTGGCGCTGGAAATAGCTCACCGCGTGAGACAGAAGCTTCAATGCTTCCGGATAATTTCCGCCGTTGAAGCAGGCCGCGACCATCACATAAAGGTTCAGGAAAACGGGAGGATGGCTCGAAACGGAAGATGAAAAACTCGACGAATTCCCCTGCCTGTAGGCGGTCGCATCCTTTTCCACATTCACCAGGAACATCACCAGCTTGTTGTTGACGCTGGGCGAGAGCGTGCCATCCTGTTCCAGGATGTTGGAGACCACCACCATGTCCTCGCCGAGATCATAGGATCTCCTGAGGAACTGGTTGAACTGGTTCGCTATATGGGACACGGCAGCATGGATCATGAAAGCATTCTGTCTCCATCGGCATCGCCCTGCTTCCTTCCAGGGATTTATCCATTGTGGATCAGGATATTCCGGAGCGCACCTGTCAAAGTTGACAGGCGGCACACCGTCACCTGAAATGCAATTCATGTATTTCGCAATGAATTCAATGGGAAATTGCTGCGAAAAGCGGATGAAAAATCAGATCCTGAACTGGCCGACCGCTTCCTGGAGCGATTGCGAAGCATTCTCCAGGGAAAGCATTTCGCCCAGGGCGCGCTCGATCTCGCTCGCCGTGCTCGCGCTGAGACCGGCCACCGAATCCATGTTGCTGCGCACCCGCTCGGCGGATGCGGACTGCTGTTCGGTGGCTGCGGCGATCTCGCGCATCATGCTGGTGACGCCTTCAACCGCCTCATCCATCCGCGAGAGCAGGCGCCCCATTTCCTCGCCGTGACGCACGCCCTGCGCCACTTCCTCCATGGCAAGGCTCATCGCAGTCGTCGCCTCTCCGGTTTCGCTCTCGATCTCGTGGACGATCCTGGTGATGTCCGAAGTTGCGCTCGAGGTGCGCTCCGCAAGCTTCCTGACTTCGTCCGCCACCACCGCGAATCCCCTTCCCTGCTCCCCGGCTCTTGCCGCCTCGATCGCCGCATTCAACGCAAGCAGATTGGTCTGGTCGGCGATATCCCGGATCAGCGTGCTGACCGCGCCGATTCTGCGGATGGCGGAATCCAGTTCGGAGATGGTCCGGGTCGATGAAGCGAATGCGCCCTCTATCCTGCCCAGGGATGCGATGGTGGATTGCCCGGTCCTGCTTCCGGATCTGACGAGTTCCTGTGCCCTGGAAGCCGATTGCGATGCATTGGCGGCATTTTCTGCGATCTTCGTCACCGTGCTGCCCATGCCTTCCACCGCTTCCCTCACCTCGAAGATCCTGGAAGACTGTTCCTTCGCATTCACCGTAACGTTCCCGGCCTTGTCTCCGACTTCCCGCGCGGTCCTGCTGGTGAGATCCGCAGAATCCTTCACTTCGCCGAGGATTTTTCCATAGCGCTCGATGAATTGATTGACCGTGACGGAAAGGCGATCGAGTTCGTCCCCTCCCTGCACCGGAAGCCGGTAGCCGAGATCGCCATTCTGGAGATGCCCGATTCCCTTCACGATGATTTCGAGCCTTCTCGCCAGATAGCGCCCGAAAAAAGTCTGGGTGAGCGCGGTGAGCAGCCCGAGCGCCACGAGCGGCAGGAGCACGATGAGGAGCACCTCCTGCATGAGGCTGCCGATCTGCTTTCTGCTCTCCGTTTCGCTTCCCCGGTTCGCTACGACCAGTTCATCGAGCTTCGCGGCCAGCGGAACGAGGTCTGTGGAATAAAGGGAATCGGGGATTTGCAGCGCATCGGCCGGGCTGTCGGATGCGATTTTGATCGCGCCCCTGAATCCCTGCACGTAGGCCTGCCATTTCGCCGTGACCGTTGCGAGTTCCTTGCTCACGGAAGCCTTCTCGGAAAGCGTTCCGATCCTTGCGACGAGCTTGCCGATCCTGCTGTCCGCTGCATCCAGCTTTCCGGCCGAATCGGGCAGAACCGGATCGTTGCGGCTCACCGAAAGCGCTTCGGCCTTGATCTCGATCAGGCTCGTGTCCATCACCTGCATCGACTGGTAATTCACGAATTCACGCCTCATCCTGTCGAGGTTGAGCGTCACGAACGCCGCAACCGCCAGCATTGCGAGGAGCGAAATCGCCGTCATCAGACGCAATCTGTTTTGCAAGGTGAGGGAGTTTGAAGCGGTTTGCATGGTCTGGCCTTTGAAATGGAAGGGGTAATCCCTTCGTTCGGGAAGAGTAACGCGATTTTGTGACGGACTTGTGACAGTCGCATGCGCCCCCGGCGCGGTTTCAAAGTTCCAGTTCGGCGATCATGCTGACGTTGGCTCTCAGGCGCTCCGCGAAGACCAGGGCGATATCGGCGAGCAATGCGAAGGCGAGGTCCGCATGTTCGCGCCGCATTTTCTCGAAGCAGGCCGAACTGATCCGGTAACAGACAGTCGGTTCGACGGCGAGAATCCCTGCGGAACGGGGCTTGGCATCGAGCATCGCCATTTCGCCGAAAACCGATCCTGAAGTGAGCGACTGCAGTCTGACTTTCCTTCCGGTTCCACGAAGTTCGATGAACACGTCCACCCGGCCGGAAATGACGTAATACGCGCCGTCCGGCTCGCTCCCCTGCGAGAAGACCACCTCCCCCGCTTCGTAGCTCGTCCTTTCGAGATACCTGCGCAGACGTCGCAGCATGGCGGCATCGAGGCTCTTCACCATCGATGCGCCATTTCCTTCCTCCCCTTGCGGAGGCAGCATTTTAGCGAGATGCTTCTCGCACATTTCGATTGCAGAATCGTTGTCCTCGTGAAAGCAGTCCTCTCCGATCCTGGCGACGGTCCCGATATCGGAAA
Source organism: Burkholderiales bacterium (assembly GCA_013044025.1). Lineage (GTDB taxonomy): Bacteria > Pseudomonadota > Gammaproteobacteria > Burkholderiales > JABEVD01 > JABEVD01. The sequence goes on along the minus strand of JABEVD010000120.1, from coordinate 4,990 downwards.
GTTCGATCCAGAGCTTGCTTCGGGTGGAATGCTTCCCGGCTTCCTCGCCAGCCTGCCTGCCTTCGCGCCCGACATGACTCACCACGAGTAGCCCACCTTTCGAATCGAGACGGGCATGCATTCTCTCGAGTCCTCTGGCGCCGGTCGCATCGACATGCTTCACGCGCTTCATGTCGAGAACGACATGGTGGACGCCCTCCCCGACGAGATCCTCGACGAAGCGGCCGAGTTCGCTCACCGTGCCGAAGAAAAGCGCCCCTTCGATTTCGATGACCGCGATCCGTCTGCCGTGCTGCTCGATGAAATTTCGGCGCGATGCGTCTCCATAGATCTTGGGAATCAGGGCGGATGCCCGGTAGCTGCGGCGAACCGGGCTTTTCGCCATCTGCGCGACGAAGGAAAGGAGGGAAAGCAGCAGGCCGATGCCGACTGCGGTCTTGAGATCGAAAACGAGCGCAGCGGCCACGACCACGACCACCACCATCGATTCAGCGAATGCGGAAGCCGGCATTTTCCTGGAAAACGCCCTGAAGAGCCTGGAGATCGACCATCTGTCGACGAGTTCGAAGCCGAGCGCGATCAGGAGTCCCGCCATCACCGCTTTCGAGAGCAGGCCGATCAGCGGTGAGAGCGTCAGGACGACGAACAGCGTGACGAGCGAAATTCCGGCGGTCGCAGCAGAACTCTTCATGCCTCCTGCGAGCGCTGCCCTGGTCCTGCCGAGTCCGCCCGATCCCGGAGCCAGCCCGAACATGCCCGCAAGCAGATTGCCGATCCCTTCCGCCATCAACTGCCTGCCCGCATCCGAGCGACGCGAGGTGATCTCGTCGGTCGCAGCGGTGGCCAGAAGGGTGTCGAGGGTGGACAGGATCGCCATGGAAAATGCGGCTCCAAGCAGTATCGGCAGGAGGTCCGCGCCTGCAGAACCGGAAAGCGCTTCAGTCGCATCCTGCAACGCGAAATGGAGCGAAAAATGCTCGGGAGGAGGGGGCAACGAACCTCCCAGCGCCTCCCCCAGCCCGAAGCGGGAAAGGAGATGATAGGCTGCCATCCAGAACAGGAAAGCCAGCGGCATCGGCGGCACCTGTTTCGTCACATATGGAAACAGGCGCACGGAAAGGGCAGTGGCCAGCGCGAGCAGGAGCGTGGGAAAGCGGATCGAGTCGAGATGCCCGTAAAGGGGCCCGGAAATGCCCAGCGCATCCGGAATCTGGCTGGTGATGATGAGCAGGGCGGTGCCGTTGATGAAACCGAGCATGACCGGCAAGGGAACGTAATCGACGAGTTTCCCCAGCCTGAAGGCGCCGAAGCAGAACTGCAGCAGGCCGGCGAGCACCACCGCGCCGCATGCAAGGGCAAATGCGGTCGATACCGGGTCATGGAACCCCGCGAGCGCTGGAGAGATGGAAAGCTGCCGGATCAGGGCGGCCAGAACCAGCACGGCAGATGCCCTCGTTCCCGTCACGACGAAAGGGGAACCGCCGAAAATCGAGGTCATCGCCCCGACCAGCACCGATCCGTAGAGCGCGATCAGCATGCCGAACCCTGCCCGGTCCGGTCCCAGCGCGCTGCCGAGCAGGATGCCGAAAGCGAGAATCTGCGGAATCGAAACCAGCGCACCGTTGAGCGCCCCTCCGATGTCTCCGGAAAGATCCATTCTCGAGGCAAACAGGTTGGGGAAAATTCTGCGGGAAAGCCTGCCGGCTTGCGATTCGTTCATTTTTTTCTGATCAGGACAACCGCGGGTATTATAACCGCACTCATCCGATGACATGCGGAATCAGCAGGAGATGTACGAGCGCTCGAACTCCTCCGCAGCGAGCGGGATGCCGAAAAGATCACCCTGGAAATGCCTGCATGCCATTTCCGTGAGCAGCCTCCTCTGCTCTCCGTTCTCGACGCCTTCCGCGATGACGTTCAGGCCCAGGTTTTCCGCCATGGAGACGATGGCCCGGACGATGGAGCGATCCTGCCTGTCGGTCGCGATGTCTCTCACGAAGAGCCGGTCGATCTTGATCTGGTCGAGCGGAAGCCGCTTGAGATAGCCCAGGGAGGAATAACCCGTGCCAAAATCGTCCAGGGAAAGCAGGACGCCATATTCCTTCAGCGCCTCCATTTTCGCCACTGCGTCCTTCATGCTTTCGAGGAAAAGGCTCTCGGTGAGTTCGAGCTTGAGAAGGGAGGGCGGGATTCCGTGACGCGAGATCGCTGATTTCACCTGTTGGACGAAATCGTTCTGTCGGAACTGCGTCGCGCTCACGTTGACCGAAACGACCAGCCTGCTTTTTCGCCAGAAGCCGATTCTCCTGCAAGCCTCTTCCAGCACCCACTGCCCGATCGGCAGCATCAACCCGCTTTCCTCGGCAAGCGCAATGAAGTTCGCAGGTTGGATGATCCCCATTTCAGGATGAAGCCAGCGAATCAGCGCTTCCGCCCCGACCGGACAGCCTGCTTCGTCCACCTGAACCTGGTAATGCAGGCGGAACTGCCTGTGTTCCAGCGCGTTCTTCAACTGGCTTTCGAGCGTAGCCCGGGCATTGACGCGCTCCTGCATGCCGGGATCGAAAAACCGCAGGCTGTTTCGGCCCGATTTCTTCGCCTGATACATGGCGATGTCCGCCCGCTTGAAAAGCTCCTCGATCTTCTGCCCGTGACCGCGGAACAGTGCGACCCCGATGCTCGGCGTGCTGCCGACATGGTGTCCGCCGAGATGGAAGGGTTTGCCGAGGGAAGCGATCACCTTCTCCCCGATGCCTTTCACGATCGCAGCCGCCTCGACGGGATGTTCGCTCAGATTCTCCAGCACCATGACGAATTCGTCGCCGCCGATCCGCGCCACGGTATCCCCTTCACGGGCGCAGGAGACGAGCTGCTTCGCGACTTCCTGCAAAAGCAGGTCGCCGATGTCGTGCCCCAGAGTATCGTTGAGCGTCTTGAAATTGTCGAGATCGATGAAAAGAAGCGCTCCCTGCTTCCCGCTTCTCGCGCTGGCATCGAGCGCCTGCTGCAGCCTGTCCGTCATCAGCCTCCTGTTGGGCAACATGGTCAGCGAATCGTAAAATGCCATCTGGTGGATTTCGCTACGCTGATCGTTGAGGACCGTGATGTCGTGTCCCACGCAAAGCACCGTGACCACATTCCCGGAAGGAGCGCATTCAGGCGTCAGCCTGACATGGCTGCAAAACCCCTTCCCGTCCGCCCCTTTCCAGTTGAACTCGAATTCATCCCCTTTGCCCGTTTCGAATACCCCGCGAATCCTGGATTCGAATTCCAGGAAATTCGCTCCACCCGGGAATTCGGAAGGTTTTTTTCCCAGCAGAACCGCTGCCTCGACCCCGGACATGGCGCAAGTCGCAGGATTGACGTAGACTCGCCTGCAATCCCGGTCGAAACGCACGATCACGTCATGGGTGTTCTCGACGAAGGTTCGATATTCCTGCTCACGCCGCGCGAGTTCCTCTTCCATGCGCTTTCTTTCGGTGATGTCGAGGATGACGCCGACCAGTCCGCCCAGGCTTGCGTCGGTCTTGTCGAAGGTGGCCTTGTAGAAAACCACATCCCTTCTATCGCCTTCAGCCGTTTGCACCCTGGCTTCGTAGGTCTGAACGCCGGGCACATCGAAAAGCGCCTGATCCGCAGCATGATAGCGATCGGCGAGTTCCCGTGGGGAGAGATCGTAGACCGATTTGCCGAGCAGGGATTCGCGCGTGCAGCCGAGATATTTCTCGAATGCGCGATTGCAGCCGAGATAGCGCCCCTTCTCGTCCTTGTAGAAAACCGGATTGGGAATGGCGTCGATGAGCTGGGAGGTGAAGTGGAGCTGTTCCGCAACCTTCCGCTCCGCCCTGTACCGCTCGGAATTGTCCAGCATGATGCCGATGATGGCCGGACGTCCGTCGAATTCGGTTCGATAGCCGAGCACTTCGACAGGCAACCTTCCCCCATCCCGCTTCAGTCCTTCGAAAGAATAGCGGCTGCTCGGCGAAGCTTCGCTCAACCGGAGCCCGATTTCTCTGGCGACGAGCTGGCGGTGTTCCGGCGCGGTCAGATCGACCGGCCCCATTTTCCCGCAAAGCGCCTCCTGGGAGTAGCCGAACATTTCGCAAAACCGGGAATTCACGTACCTGAAAAGATCGTCCTGGAGGATGTAGACGCCAATCAGTTCGTTGCGGAGCAGGCCGAGCAGCAAGCCATCCGCTTCTCGGACGAGAAGTTTCGTCAGGGCTTCGGAAAATTCGGGGCTTTGAATTGCCACTCCATGTCTTGTCATGAGGAAACCTCATCCTACTCCATCGGCCATCCTGCTGTAAATCTGCGGGATGGGCTTCCGCAAAGGGACAGGATCACCCTGCAAGGACTGCGGCATGCGGACGGGCATTCAGTGAAATCGCACGGGCACATGAAATCCTCTGGCTGATATAATTTCCACTCCAATCCGGGAAAGGTTTCCCATGATCATCGCCTTCGACATTTACGGAACCCTGATCGATACGGAAGGGATCGTCGGCCTGCTCGCAAGACTGATCGGGGATCAGGCTCCCGGCTTTTCCCGCATGTGGCGTGAAAAGCAACTGGAATATTCCTTCCGGCGCGGACTGATGCGATCTTACCAGGACTTCTCGGTGTGCACCGCCCAGGCGCTCCTTCATGCGAATCTCTTTCACGGATCCCCTCTTTCTGCCGGGCAGATGGATGACCTCATGGCGGCCTATGGAACCTTGCCGCCCTTTTCCGACGCGAATGCGGGACTGAAATCTTGCAAGGAGGCGGGGCATCGGCTTTTCGCCTTTTCCAATGGCCGCGCCGACTCGGTGAGGAATCTGCTGATAAATGCGCGGCTCATCGACCATTTCGAGGATATCGTGAGCGCCGACGAGATCCGGACCTTCAAGCCGGATCCTGCCGTATACGCCCATTTTCTGAAAAGATCAGGCGCCGATAAATCGGAGAGCTGGCTGGTGTCGAGCAATCCTTTCGATGTGCTCGGCGC
>JABEVD010000119.1 GCA_013044025.1 Burkholderiales bacterium | reverse complement strand
TCATAGGCAAGCTTGTAGATCGATGCGATGCCGTCCTTCACGATCCACAACTGGGCCGCGATGGCCTCCTCTCCCATGCGGATCACGCCGAGCCGCAGCCACCCCAGTGCAGCACAGGTCCGGATCAGCCCCGGCATGAATTCCGGATGCGGCTCGGGCGTCTTCCAGCTCGAATTGTAAACCTTCACGTAGGATTCGATCGCCGATTCCAGTTCGTCTCCTCCGGTGACGATCTCCAGCCTGATTCCATCCATCGATTCGAGCTGCTTCTTCTTTCGCTTCAGGGTATTTTTGAGTTTCGAAGGAAGCGAGGAAAAATATTCCTCGTAGGATCTTCCCTCCACTTTCAGATACCAGTTTCCAAAACAGAAATAGGGAAAGACGAACATTCCGGCCTTGCGAAATGCTTCCGCAGTCTTCTCGAACAGCGGGGAGTCCGCATCCATGGGATGCAGATCGATTTGGGCCCACTTCTCCTTCGCAACCTGACCCGCGAGTTCCTGCAGAACCCCTTCCTCCCGGACGAGCGGCATGTAAAGAGACGAATAATAGTTGGCGAGCGACATGAGATGGTTCGTTCGCGGAACCTGCATCATGAGCAGCACCCCGGAACATCTGCCCTGCGAATGCGAAACGAAACATCTGGGCGCGGCCTCTTCCTGCAATCCACGGCGAAGCAGATTGGAGAACCAGGGGAGGGAAAGGAAAAAACTTCGCGCTGACGCGTCCTCGAAGAGCGCAGCGCAATCGGGCGGAAGATCCTCCAGCCGCTCGAAAACAGTCATTTCAGATCGAACCGGTCCAGAAGGTGGTAGAGGGCTGCACGGCTCACTCCGAGCAGTTCTGCAGCATGGCTCACATTGCCATTGGTGCGTCCGAGCGCGCGGATCACCGCCTTTTTCTCGGCCTCTTCTCGAATCTGCCTGAGGTTGATCGGGCCGGCCTCGCGCAACGCATTGCCCAGGGAAAGATCTTCCAGCGTGATCTGACTGCCTTCAGACATGATCACCGCGCGCTTGATGACGTTTTCCATCTGGCGAACATTTCCAGGCCATTCGAAGCTTTCGATGGCCTCCATCGCATCCGGGGCGAATCCCTTGATCGAGCGCTTCTGCTGGCGAGCATAACGGTCGAGCAGCGCGTGGGCGAGCAAGGCTGCGTCCCCTTCGCGATTCCTGAGCGGAGGGATGTTCACGGTGATTTCGCTCAACCGGTAATAGAGATCCTCGCGGAATTTTCCCTGACGGATGAGCTCCTGCAGATTCTGATGGGTCGCACACACCACCCGCACATCGACCGGAATCTCGCCTCTCCCGCCCAAACGCTCGATCACTCTCTCCTGCAGGAATCTGAGCAGCTTCGCTTGCAGGGAAAACGGCAGATCGCCGATTTCATCCAGGAAAAGGGTGCCGCCGCTCGCATATTCGATCTTGCCGATGGTCTGTTTCGATGCCCCGGTGAAGGCGCCCTTTTCGAAACCGAACAGTTCGCTCTCCAGCAGGTTTTCCGGAATGGCCGCGCAATTGATGGCCACCATGCGCTTTTCCGCGCGGGAACTCAACTGGTGCAATGCACGGGCAATGAGTTCCTTGCCGGTTCCGCTCTCCCCCAGGATCAGCATCGTCGCATCCGACTGCGCCACCCGTTCGACGGTGCGGCAAACCTTCAACATCTGCGGATCCGAAGTGATGATCCCCTGCATGGGGGTTTCCATCTGCTTTTGCTGACGAAGGCGGTAATTTTCCTGCTCCAGCCGGTGCAGCTTCAATGCACGCCCCACGATGAGGGAGAGCATTTCCGCCTCGAAGGGCTTCTGGTAGAAATCGTATGCGCCGAGACCGATGGCGCGCACGGCATTGTCCATGTCCTGGGTACCGGTGACCACAATGACCTTGGTCGAAGGAGCTAACATCAGGATCTGCTCCAGGGTGTCGAGCCCTTCCTTGGCGCCATCCGGATCGGGCGGCAGGCCGAGATCCAGGATCACGACGGCAGGCTCATGGCGCCGGATCTGCGACAATGCGCTTTCCCTGTCCTTTGCGACCTGCACATCGTACTCGTCCAGGCTCCATTTGACCTGTTTCTGGATCCCCAGGTCATCTTCCACCAACAGCAATATATCTTTTGCAGGCTTCACTTTGCGTCAACCCCGTTCTCATTCAGTTGGCCGTCTATCTTAACCGAAACGGGCAGAATTATCCTGAACAAGGTGCCTTGTCCGGGCTCGCTCTCCACTTCGACATTGCCTCCGAGTTCGCGCACATATTCCCTGCACTCATGTGCGCCCACCCCCATTCCGGAAGACTTGGTCGAATCGAAGGGTCGGAAAAGGCGTTCCCGGACGAAGGATTCATCCATCCCGCTGCCGTTGTCCTCCACCTCGATGACGGCCATCCCGTCCCTTTCCAGCAATCTCGCTTCGACCGAACCGTCGTAATGGGTCGCCTCGCAGGCATTTTGCACGACATGCCCGACCACCCTGACCAGCCTGTCCCCATCGGCAAGCACGAAAAGGTCCCGTTCCGGCAAAGCGAGGGTCGGGCGCGGCTTCAGGGCGGATTTATCCTGGAGCACCGTTTTCAACAGGGAAGACAAAGAAATCCGGGACGCCCTGTTTTCGCCTCCCTGCCCGCTTCGCAACTGGGAAAGAAGCTTCTTCATTTTCTGCACCGAATTGTCCACCGTGCTCAGCATGTCTTCCTGGAATTCCGGATTGTTCTTGTGCTTTTCCGCATTCGAAAGCATCAGGGATAGCTGGGCGACCAGGTTTTTCAGATCATGCACCACGAAGGCGGACATTCTGTTGAAGGAATCGAACTGGCGCGCAACCAGCAGGGCATCGTTCGCCCGCTTCTGGGCAAGACTGTTGGCGAGCTGATGTCCGGCCGCCTTCACCAGATCGCACGATTCCCAATTGAAGGCGAACTCGCTTCTCGGTTCCATGAGCACGATGAATCCGAGCAGATCCTCGTTCAGCATGACCGGCACCACCAGCCAGGCTTTCGGATTGTCCTGGAGCCATTCCGGAATTTCCAGATCCCCATAGAGTTCGGGATGAGGGACATATTCGTCGAGATTGATCACCCAGCGCGAACGCAGGAGGAAGACGATCATGGAATCGTTCCCGGAAAGCTCGACGCCCGGCAGGGCAGCATTCCATCCAGCAACGCAGGAGTACGCATTTCTCTCCCCCTTCATCCAAAGCAGACCGGCCGGGCTGTCCACTAGGGCCGCGATCGCCTTGATCGCGTGCTCGTAAAGCGCTTCGCCTTCACCGGAGACGGTGAGCGTCCTGGTGAATTTCAGCCATTCCTCCCGGTAATCGTACTTGTAGCTGAAAAAATGCTTGAACAGAAAAACCTTCAGTCTGGAGCGCAGGGTTCCTGAAAAGAAGATGGTGAGCAGCAGGAGCGATGCGCCGAACAGGAAAGCGATCTGCAGCACGGAGCCCCACTTTCCTCCGAAGATGCGGATGTAATAACCCGCTCCGGCCATGACGAGCAGATAGATCCCCGCGCCGAACAGCGACGCGGTATGAAACACCACATGACGGGAAAGATGCACCTTCAGCGACCATTGTGGATTTCTCGCCGCAGACACCATGGCGAGCGGGGCGACGAAGGCATTGACGATCCCCCTTGCGGCCCAGAGGTTGACGTTCACCCGCCTGAACAGCATGGCATCGGAATAAAGGAAGAAGTCATAAGCGAACATGGTCCCGACCGCGAGGCACATGAACTTGATCCCCCATCTCGAATCGGGATGGGTATTGCGGTAGAGCTGCTCGATCAGCACCATGCCAGTGACTGCGAGCAGCACATGACCGATGATGGAGACGAGATAATATTCAAGAAGGGGATGCATATAGCCCGCCTGCAGGAACATCACGAAAAACAGCCAGATGGCGACGACGGCAAGAAACAGGGTGCGAAAATAGGGAAGGATTCCCTGTCCACCGCCCTTTCTCGCCGCGGCAAGAACTTCCCAGATGAAAAGGATCCAGATCGCGGCCTTCAGCTCATCCATCGCTTCGACCAGCGCGGAAATGCCTGCACGGTAATCTGCGAATGCGTCCGTCAACGCCCAGAGGAATGTCGTCGCGCAGGCCCCCATCAGCAACGCCCCGCGATATCGCCCCTTCCATCCGATGAAGAGAAAAATGCTAACGATGGCAAAAGCCGCTGCGGCAGCGAGATAGCTGATCTCGTTGATCAGGAGGGGCATTATCTTGCCCCCTTGCCCCACAGAACGACCTGAATCGTTTGAAACAGGATCATGATGTCCAGGAACATGCTGTGATTCTTGACATAATAGAGGTCGTACTGGAGCTTTTCGATCGAATCCTCGATCGAGGCTCCATAAGCGTAGCGGACCTGCGCCCAGCCCGTGATGCCCGGCTTCACGCTATGCCTGAACTTGAAATAGGGAATCTCCTTCGAAAGCTGTTCGACGAAATAGGGGCGCTCCGGACGCGGTCCCACGAAACTCATGTCCCCCTTGAACACGTTGAAGATCTGGGGAAGTTCGTCGATGCGAAGCTTGCGGATGATTTTTCCCATTCGGGTCACGCGGTCGTCATCCTTCGCAGCCCAGATCGGCACGCCGCCCTTTTCCGCATCGGCTCTCATGCTGCGGAATTTGAAGATGGTGAAAGGCTTGCCGGCCTGCCCCACCCGCTCCTGGCGATAAATGACCGGAAATCCGCTTTCCGCAACGATCAGCAGGGCGGCGACGGCCATGACCGGAAGGGTGAGAAGAAGCAGCAGGGAACTCGCGCAGAGATCGAAAATGCGCTTGTTGAGATCCCTCGCGATCCCGGCCTGGAATCCTTCGGAATGGATCATCAAGCCGGCATTGAGCGATTCGAGCTGCAATTGTCCCGCCTCCCTTTCGAAAAGGGAGGAAAGTTCGGTGATACGGATTCCAGTCAGGCGGCATTCCAGCAATTCCTCGAGCGGTAGCGTGCCGCGCCGGTCGCGGATGGCGATCACGATCTCGGACACCGCATGACGCCTGCAGATTTCCAGGAGGGTACCTTCGTCTTCGAGAATGCCCGAATGATCGACGTAATGATGCACCCCATCCAGAGGCAGGTAACCCACGATCGCCAGACGCTGCGCCACGCTGCGCTTTTCGAGCAGTTTGCCGATTCTCGCCGAGCGGCTTCCGGTACCGAGAACCAGCACGCGGCGCTTCAATGCATCCATGTCCGCCCAGCGAAACACGAAAAGCCGAACCATCAGGGAGCCTGTCACGGCAAGGGCAAAAGCGATCGCAAAAGCGCCCCGCCCCAGGAAATATCCCGGAACCAGATAGAAAAACAGGGTCATCAGCACGAACCCCAGCGTGGTTCCGCCTGCAAAACGCAGCATCATGCCGCGCAGCCCCCCTTCCCATTCCCCCGCATCGTACAGACCGAAAGTCATCAAGCTCGCCATCATCACCACAGTGAAGATGACCGCTCTGGGCATGATGTTTTCCAGTTCCTCGCTCGGAACATGCCCGACCGGCAGCCAGCGCAACTGGTCCCCGATATGGATCGCGGCCATGAAAATGGAGAATTCCAGGATCAGGATCAGCAGGATGCTCTTGGGGATGTAATGACCGAAAAACCGTATCATCTGGCTTTTTTTGATAGTTGATGCCACCCATTTTACCTCATAAAGAAGCTGCAGCGCATCTCCATGCTGGATCGTTTGAACTATCCTTCAATGCAAAGTAGAATGGCGCATCGATTGGAATGGGCATGCAGGCATGGACAAATCACCCCCGGGAACATCTTCGTGAGCAGATCGATGCGTTTTCTGCTGGCATTCCTCTTCCTGCCCCTCCTTCTGGAAGGATGCGCGACCAGCTATCCTCCCGCCCCAACCAGGATCGGCGCACCCTATTCGAACAATTATCTGATCGGCCCCGGAGACAACCTCAACATCGTCGTCTGGCACAACACCGAGATTTCCGAAACGATTCCGGTGAGGCCTGACGGCAAGATTTCGGCCCCCCTGGTGGAAGACATGGTAGCCGCCGGAAAGACCCCCACCCAGCTTGCGCGCGATCTGGAAAAGGCGCTATCCAAATACATACTCTCCCCCATCGTCACGGTGGTGGTCACGGGCTTTTCAGGACCGTACGATCAGCAGATCCGCGTCATCGGCCAGGCTGCCAAGCCGCAGGCGCTGCAATACCGCGACGACATGACGCTGATGGACGTGATGATCGCAGTGGGCGGCATCACCGAATTCGCCGCCGGAAACCGCGCGACCATCCTGCGCAGGGCCGGCAAAACCCCTAAGCAGTATTCGGTGAGACTGGACGATCTGATGAAAGACGGCGACATCTCCGCCAATGTCCCGATGCAACCGGGTGATGTGCTCATCATTCCGGAAAGCTATTTCTGAGGAAGCAAGGACATGCATGAACTCGCCGCCCAACTGTTTGCCTATTCCCTCGCCGTCTGGCGACATCGCTGGTACATTCTGGTCACGGCCTGGGTGGTTTCGATCGGCGGCTGGATTGCCATTCATTATCTCCCAAACCGCTTCGAGGCATCCGCACGGGTCTATGTCGACACCCAGTCCTTGCTGAGGCCGCTGATGGCGGGCATCGCAGTGCAGCCCAACACCAACCAGCAGGTCGCGATCATGGCCAACCCCCTGATCAACCGCCCCAATCTCGAAAAGGTCGCCAGGATGACCGATCTCGAACTGAAAGCCAAAACCCCTGCGGAATTCGAAAACATCATCAACGACCTTTCCAGGAACATCAAACTGAAGGGAACCGGTTACGAGGACAACCTCTACACCATCTCGTACGAGAACCGGGATCCCACCCTTGCCAAGAAAGTGGTCCAGACCCTGCTCAACATCTTCGTCGAGAACGGACTCGGGAGCAACCGGAAAAACATCGCCTCCTCCACGAAATTCATCGAGGAACAGCTCCAGTCCTACGAGGAAAAACTGATCAATGCCGAGAACGCCCTGAAGGACTTCAAACGCCGCAATATCGGCGTCATGCCGGGCGAAACCGGACAGGACTATTATTCCGAGCTCGCCGCGGTCGAGGAAAACATCAACCAGGCGCAGATGTCGCTGAACGAGGCGACCAACCGCAGGGATGCACTGAAAAGGCAGCTTTCAGGGGACGATCCGACCCTGCTGAGCGACACCACTTCCTCCGACAGCGCCACGCCTGAAATAGACGAAAGGATCAGGACGCTCAAGACCAGTCTCGACAACCTCAGGCTGAAATACACAGACCAGTATCCGGACATCGTGGCGACAAAACAGCTCATTGCGGAACTGGAAGCAACCCGCAAGAAGGAATTATCCAGCCTCAAGCCTTCGGCCGGACTCTCCCAGAACAGCTATTACCAGCAGCTCAATCTGTCTCTCGCCGACGCGGAAGCGGATGTTGCAGCCATGCAGGCGAGACTGGACGGGTACCAGAAACGATACAATGGCCTGAAGGCTCAGGCGGACAAGATCCCGGAAGTCGAGGCGGAATATACCCAACTCACCCGGAATTACGACATCTACAAGAAAAACTACGACACCCTGCTGTCCCGTCGCGAATCGGCCAAGCTCTCCGGAGAAATGGAAACCAAGACCGATGTGGTCGATTTCCGGGTGATCGATCCCCCCAGGGTGCCGCTCACTCCCTCCCCCCCGAACCGCCCTCTCCTGATTTCCATGGCTTTCCTCGGAAGCATTGCTGCAGGCATCGCCGTGGCATTCCTGAGGAGCCAGATCAGGCGCACCGTCGACAACCGGAAGGATCTCTACAATCTCACCGACTTCCCGCTGCTCGGAACGGTTGCAAAAATCGAAACCAGGGAGTCGAAATTGCAGCATCGCAAGGAGCTGATGATCTACGGCGGGCTCTCGCTCATGCTGTTCCTCGCCTACCTGGGACTCGTCACCATACAGCTGATCAGACTCAAGATGGCATGAGAGACATGGACATGCAGGAAAAATTGCAGGACCCGAAATACCGGGAAATCAACCTCGAAGCCTTGCGCGCCAGGCACATCATCACGCCGCACGGAGAAAATACCCGTAGCGCGGAAGAATTCAGGATGATCAAGCGCCCGCTGCTCGACAATGCCTTCGATCCCGCCATCCGCAACGGCAACCTGATCATGGTAACCTCGGCTCTTCCGGGTGAGGGAAAAACTTTCTGCACGGTCAATCTCGCCATGAGCATCGCGATGGAACTCAATCGCACCCTGCTGCTGGTCGCCGCGGACGTATCCAAACCTTCCGTGCTCAGGAAGCTCGGCATCACGGCAGACCGTGGACTGCTCGATCTGCTCCAGGACCGGGATCTGAATCCCGCCGACGTTCTCCTGAAAACCAATATCGAGAATCTCACCATCCTTCCTTCCGGGAGACACCACAAGAAAGCGACCGAACTGCTCGCAAGCCAGGCGATGATGTCTCTTCTGCAGGAAATGGCGCAGCGCTACCCGGACCGGATCATCCTGTTCGATTCCCCTCCTCTGCTCGTCACCACCGAAGCGAGCGTGCTCGCCTCTCACATGGGGCAGATCGTGATGGTGGTGGAAGCGGAAAAAACTCCGCAACCCGCTGTCAGGGAAGCCTTGTCCCTGATCGATTCCTGCGAAGTGGTCGGCATCCTGCTCAACAAGACCACGTCCATCCCCGGCGGCAGCTATTACGGGTATGGATACGGATATGGATATGGCCAGCATACCTAGGTCCGCAGGAATCGGTCTGGCCCTTTTCTCCATTTCCGCCGTACATGCAGCCGACTGGAAATTTCAGCCCGCAGCCACACTGACTGAAACCTACACCGACAACCTGACCCTCTCCAGCTCCAATCGGCTGAGCGACTTCGTCACCCAGTTGACTCCGGAGATCGACATCCAGGAACAGGGAGAAAGGACCAACGCCACCCTGGATTACAGGATGCAGGGCAACTATTACGCGCGATACAGCCAGCTCGATCACTATTATCCAGGACTCGACGCAAACGCGAATTCTGAAATCCTGAAAAACACCCTTTATCTGAATGCCAGCGCCTCCATCCTCCAGCAGCCATTCATCCTGGCGGCGCCGATCTCCACCAACAATGTCAACCCGACCGGAAACATCATCAACATTTCCACATGGAGCATCACTCCGGAAGTGAAACACCGCTTCGGGACTTTCGCCAAGATGGATGCGAGCTACAGTCACGGCATGCAGCATTACACCACTGGAGGACCTTCCCTGCAGGGCACGAACAATCAGAGCACCCTGACCGGAGCCGCCAACGACACCATCGACGCAAAACTCAACAGCGGTTCGCGATTTGGCAGCCTGCTCTGGGGACTAGAATTGAACGAGATCCGGCTCAGCTATGGCAACAGCACCTCCATCACCTCGAAACTGGACACCTACACAGCCAATGTCGGCTACCTGTTCACCCCGAAATTCAGGATTCAGCTCACTGGCGGATACGACAACGACAATTATGTTTATTCCGGACCGAGACCGCAGGGCAGGTTCTGGAATACCGAAGCGGACTGGGCTCCCACCTCCCATACCAAATTCAAGGCTTCAACCGGGCATCGCTATTTCGGAAGCACGAACAGCTTCAATGCCACCCATGTCACCAGACTCACCACACTGAACGCCAGCTACACTCAGGATGTCACGAGCACCATCCTGCAGCAGCCGATCCCGGCCGCGACCGCGATAAGCCAGCTTCTTCAGGCGCAGATCCCCAACGCCGCAGCCAGACAGCAACAGGTGCAGAACCTGCTCGCGGGGCTGGGTACCCAGGGAGCCCTGTTCGGACAGAACGTCATCACCAACCAGATCTTCCTCCTGAAAACATTCAATGCCTCCTTCGGAGTCAATCTCCCGAGAACCGTGGTCGTGCTTTCCGCGTTCAACAGCACCAGCATTCCGCTACAGCCGCCCAACGTGCTTCTTCCCGGCTCGCTCAATTACGGCACGAGCAAGCAGCAGGGAGCGACGCTCTCCTGGAATTACCAGATCTCTCCGAAACTGACTGCAGGCGCAAACGCGATGCTCACGAAAATCACCTTCCCGGGCCAGACCTTCAGTGGAAACACCCGATTCATCACTTTCGGTCTCAACAGAATGCTCTCCAGGCATCTCACGGGCTCTCTTTCCCTGCGCAACAATCTGTTCACATCGAACCTCGCCGGCCCCAATTACAGCGAGAATGCGCTGATCGCCAGCATGAACTGGAGAAACTGAAATCTTTCCGTGGCATAATATCGAAAATCTATGGCCGGACGATTCCGGCAAAAATTTCCGGAGCCAGACTTGAGCAAGAAAAAAATCCTGTGCGTGGTGGGCGCACGACCGAACTTCATGAAAATCGCCCCGATCATGGTTGCCATGAAGGACCATCAGGCACTTCAGCCGATCCTGGTCCACACCGGGCAGCATTATGACAATGCCATGAATCATCAATTCTTTGCAGATCTTGGCATTCCAGAGCCGGACGTGAACCTGGAAGTCGGATCGGGCACTCATGCCGAACAGACTGCCGAAGTCATGAAGCGGTTCGAGCCGGTCGTCGATCGCGAACAGCCGCATGCGGTTCTGGTGGTGGGCGACGTCAATTCCACCATCGCCTGCGCGCTGGTCGCATCGAAAAAGAACGTGCCGGTGATCCATGTCGAAGCGGGATTGAGGAGTTTCGACAGGGCCATGCCGGAAGAAATCAACCGCATCCTCACCGACCAGATTTCCGATCTTCTGTTCACGACGGAACGCCTTGCCGGGGAAAATCTGCTGCGCGAAGGAATCCGCGGGGACCGCATCCATTTCGTCGGAAACGTGATGATCGACACGCTGCATCACAATCTGGCGCGCGCCATTCCGGCGAAGAGGATTTTCGAGGAAGCCCACGCGCCTCAACGCTTCCTGAGCGGAGCCTATGCGGCCCTCACCCTGCACCGCCCTTCCAACGTGGATCACCTGGAAACGCTGCAATCCCTGCTCGAGACCATCACCATGATCGGCGAAAGGATTCCGGTCGCCTTTCCGCTGCATCCGAGGACAAGAAGCAGGATCGAATCCTTCGGCCTTTCCGCCCTGCTCGAAAACAGCAACCTGCTCATTCTTCCTCCGCTCGGCTATCTGCAGATGCTGGGACTCATGAAGGATGCGAAGCTGTTCCTGACCGATTCCGGCGGCGTGCAGGAAGAAACCACTGCGCTCGGCATCCCCTGCATCACGCTGCGCGAAAACACCGAGCGCACCATCACCGTCGATGCGGGCAGCAACACCATCGTGGGGACCGACAGGAAAAAAATCCTGGAAGCTTTCGAGGACATCCTATCCTCCGGCGGAAAGGCGGGCAAGATCCCCGAATACTGGGATGGCCACGCAGCGGAGCGCATCGTCGACCTCATGGCGCAATGGCTGCAAAACGGGGGAAGGCTTGCGTAACGCATTGACTGTAGACGTGGAGGACTATTTCCAGGTCTCCGCCTTCGAGCATCACATTGCCCGCACTGACTGGGAAAGGCTTCCCTGCAGGGTGGAGCGGAACATGGATGTCATCCTCTCCTTGCTGGACGAGCGCAAGATCTCCGCGACCTTCTTCACGCTGGGCTGGATCGCGGAACGCTATCCGGCTCTGGTGAAAAGAATGGCTGCCTGTGGCCACGAGATCGCAAGCCATGGCAGCGCTCATCGCCGCGTCTCCGACCAGACCCCGAAAGAATTTGCCGAAGACGCAACAAGAAGCAAGGCGCTGCTCGAAGATCTCTGCGGAAGCGAAGTCAAGGGATACCGGGCGCCGAGTTTTTCGATCGGAGCTGCCAATCTGTGGGCGCTCGAAGTGCTGCAGGAAGCCGGTTACCGATACAGTTCGAGCATTTATCCGATCGCTCACGATCATTACGGCATGCCGGAAGCCCCGCGCTTCGGATTCCATCATGAAAAGGGCCTGCTGGAATTGCCTGCCACCACCGTTCTGCTTTTCGGCCGCAATCTGCCCGCATCCGGCGGAGGCTATTTCAGGCTGCTCCCCTATCCCGTATCGCGCTGGATGATGAAGCGGGTGAACCAATCCGACCGGGAGCCCTGCATCTTCTATTTCCACCCGTGGGAAATCGACCCCGAACAACCGAGACAGGAAGGGGTGAACTTCAAAACCCGTTTCCGCCATTACACCAATCTTTCGCAAATGGAAGGAAAAATCAGGCGACTGCTCGGAGATTTCGAATGGGGCAGGATGGACCGGATTTTCCTGGAGAACGAGCAATGACGCTTTCCGTGCGAAAAATGCAGGATGACGACCGCAAGGACTGGGATGATTTCGTCCTTTCCTGTCCGGAGGCCACCTTTTTTCATCGTTCCGGATGGCAGGAAGTCATCGAAAGGGCTTTCGGTCACCAGACCCATTTTCTGCTCGCAGAACGTGCGGGAAAAATCGAGGGTATCCTGCCGCTTGCCAGGATCAGGCATTTCTATTTCGGACATTCCCTTTCCTCGCTGCCGTTTTGCGTCTACGGCGGGATCGCAGCCAGTACCGATGCGGCGAAAACCGCACTCGATCTCGAAGCGCAGAAAATCGCCGCGCAGCTCGAAGTGGATTACCTGGAATACCGCAATGTGCGGAAATTCCACGAAGACTGGCCATCGAAGGATCTTTATGTCACTTTCCGCAAGGAAATCGATCCCGATGTCGAGCAGAACATGAAGAACATTCCGCGCAAGCAGCGCGCCATGGTGAGAAGCGGCATCAAGCACGGCCTGTCGAGCGAAATCGACGAAAACCCCGGACGTTTTTTCGACGTATTCGCCGACAACATGCTGCGGCACGGCACGCCCGCATTGTCGAAACATTACTTCTCGCTGCTTTTCGAAGTATTCGGCAAGGATTGCGAAGTGCTTTGCGTCACCCATCAGGGCGAAGTGGTGAGCAGCGTGCTCTCCTTCTATTTCAGGGACGAAGTGCTTCCCTATTATGCAGGCGACACCTTGAAGGCGAGATCGCTTGCAGCGAACGACTTCAAGTACTGGGAACTCATGAGGCGCTCCTGCGAGCGGGGCTGCAGGATGTTCGATTACGGACGCAGCAAGATCGGAACCGGTTCCTTCGACTTCAAGAAAAACTGGGGATTCGAGCCTGCTCCGCTCAGCTACGAATACCAGTTGCACCGCTCGACAAGCGTTCCGGACCAGAACCCGCTCAATCCGAAATACCAGCTTTTCATCAAGGCATGGAGAAAGCTGCCGGTTTCCGTGGCCAACTTCGTCGGCCCGCATATCGTGAAATATCTGGGATGAAGGAGAACCTGCTTTATCTCGTGCACAGGATTCCCTATCCTCCGAACAAGGGGGACAAGATCCGCTCCTTCCATCTTCTGGAATATCTTTCAAAAAGATACAATGTCTTTCTGGGAACATTCATAGACGACCCGGAAGACTGGAAATACGCGCAGGAGGTGGAGAAATATTGCAGCGAATGCTGCATTCTCGAACTCGAACCGAAAGCTTCCAGATTGAAAAGCCTTTGCGGATTCTTCACCGGCAGCGCGCTGTCCCTCCCCTATTACCGGAACCGCGAGCTGGAAACCTGGGTCGGGAAACGGATCAGGGAAAAGGAAATCGGAAAATCCGTGGTTTTTTCATCGCCGATGGCCCAGTATGTCGAAAAGCATGGAGAAATGCTGAGAATCATGGATTTCGTCGACGTGGATTCGGACAAGTGGAAACAATATGCGGACTCCTGCTCCTTTCCATCGAAACCGATCTATGCGAGGGAAGGAATGCGGCTGGAGCAATACGAGCGCAGGATCGCAGCGGAATTCGACGCATCCTTCTTC
>JABEVD010000118.1 GCA_013044025.1 Burkholderiales bacterium | reverse complement strand
TTTTTTACATCCTTTCGATCATCGCCTGACCGAATGCGGAACAGGATACTTCCGCAGCGTTCTGCATCGTCCTCGCAAAATCGTAAGTCACCTGCCCTTCCCGGATGGCGCCTTCCATGCCGCGAATCAGCAAGTCTGCAGCTTCCTTCCAGCCCAGGTGTCGCAGCATCATCTCCGCCGACAGAATGATCGATCCGGGATTGACCTTGTCCTGACCGGCATACTTGGGCGCTGTTCCGTGGGTGGCTTCGAACATCGCGACGTTGTCGGAAAGATTTGCACCAGGCGCAATGCCGATTCCGCCCACCTGAGCAGCCAGCGCGTCCGAGATATAGTCGCCGTTCAGATTCATCGTCGCCACCACGTCATATTCGGTCGGGCGAAGCAGGATCTGCTGCAGGAAATTGTCGGCAATCACGTCCTTGATCACGATTCCATTGGGCAGCCTCATCCAGGGGCCGGCATCGATCAGTTCCGCTCCGAACTCCCTCCTGGCCAGCGCATAGCCCCAGTTCTTGAAGGCGCCCTCGGTAAACTTCATGATGTTGCCCTTGTGCACCAGGGTAACCGATTTGCGTCCGTTATCGATGGCATACTGGATCGCGCGACGCACCAGACGCTCGGTTCCCTCCTTTGACACCGGCTTGATGCCGATTCCGGAAGTGTCCGGGAAACGGATGCTGCGCACGCCCATTTCTTCCTGCAGGAAGCGGATCACTTTTTTCGCGCCTTCCGATTCCGCTTCCCATTCGATACCGGCGTAGATGTCCTCGACATTCTCCCTGAAAATCACCATGTTGGTCTTTTCCGGCTCCTTGAGCGGAGAAGGCACGCCCTCGAAGTAGCGGATCGGTCTCAGACAGACATAAAGATCGAGGTCCTGGCGAAGCGCCACGTTGAGCGAACGGATTCCTCCCCCGACCGGCGTGGTGAGCGGTCCCTTGATGGATACGACGTAGTCCCTCACGACTTCCAGCGTTTCCGCAGGCAGCCACTCCCCGTAAATGCGGTTCGCTTTCTCTCCTGCATAGATTTCCATCCAGGAAATGCTGCGGACGCCCCCATAGGCTTTTTCCACTGCGGCATCCACCACCTTGCGCATCACCGGCGTGATGTCCACGCCGATCCCGTCCCCCTCGATGAAGGGGATGACAGGACGAGCCGGAACATTCAGTGAATGATCGGGATTGACCGTGATCTTTTCGCCTTGCGGCACTTCAATATGTCGATACATGCTATTTCCCCGGTTTCCAAAACAATCTGCATTTTACCCCAGTTCAACCGCGTTTTCCCGCCAGCCCATTGCTCAATTTGAGCGGGATTGCCCAACAGATCAAATTCAACTACACTTAGTGCGGCCTTATTCGCATGGCTTTCCCAAGCCGGATTCAACCTACCAAATACAGAGGGGAGTTACCATGAAAAATTTCCTGTCCATCCTGATCGCTACCGCGTTCTTCGCAACGGCAAGCCTGCCGGCTTATTCCGCCGACGCCGCACCGGAAGCGAAACCGGCTGCGACCGAAGCGAAGCCGGCAGAAGCTGCGGCTCCAGCGAAGGAGAAGAAGGCTCGCAGGCACTGGTGCAAAGCCACCCAGCAGTTCCAGAGCACGCCCTGCCCGAAGAAGGCGCGCAGGCACTGGTGCAGAACCACCCAGCAATTCCAGACCGCCCCCTGCCCGAAAAAGCGCAGGAAATGGTGCGTGACCACCCAGCAATTCCAGACCGCGCCCTGCCCGAAGAAAGGCGCGAAGGCTGCCGCCGAACCCAAGAAGGAAGAGGCAAAGCCTGCAGCAGAAGAAAAGAAGTGATTTTTTCACTCCGGAAAAGCAGGGTACGCCCTGCTTTTTTTTCGCCTGCTGTCAACGCACCGGCTTGCGGCGCGTTTTTGGTGAAAGGCGCGTCAAAGCCGCCACCCAACCACACGAGGATTCATGATGAAGAAACTTCTTTCCGCACTGATCGCAACCGTTTTCGCAGCCGGACTGAGCTTTAACGCAGTGGCTGCCGACGCCGCATCCGCACCTGCCAAGCACCACCACAAGGCCAAGCATCACCACAAGGCAGGCAAGCACCATCACAAGAAGGCTGAAAAGAAGTAATTCGCCTGTCAACGCAATCCACCGGCACGCGTTGATATCATTGCCCACATGGGATTCATTCATAAACTTTAAAGGGTCAACATGAACAAACTGCTCTCCGCACTGATCGCTGCTGTTTTCGCAACCGCATCGCTTTCCGCCATCGCTGCTGTCGCTGCTCCTGCTGCTGACGGCGCCAAGGCTGAAGCCAAGCCTGCTGCGAAGCACCACGCCAAGAAGCACCATGCCAAGAAGCATCACAAGGCAATGAAGAAAGAGAAGAAAGAAGAAAAGAAGGAAGAAGCCAAGTAATTCGGCTCCTCTGAAAAGGGCGGGGACTTTTCCCCGCCTTTTTTTTTGCCTATCATTGCAGATTGTTCAGCAAGAAAGCTCCGAATGATCTGGAAACCCAATGTCACCGTCGCCGCCGTCATCGAACAGGACGGCAAATTCCTGCTGGTGGAGGAGCAGACCCGATTCGGCATCCTGATGAACCAGCCCGCAGGTCACCTGGAACCGGGAGAGTCGCTGAAGGAGGCTGCTGCCAGGGAAACCCTGGAAGAATCCGCTTACCACTTCGAACCGGAATATCTGGTCGGCATTTACCAGTGGCGTGGAAACGACACCACTTACCTGCGCTTCGCTTTCGGCGGAAGAATCCTGTCGCACGAGGCCGGGCGAAGGCTCGACGAAGGCATCATCCGCACCCTCTGGCTTTCCCGAGATGAAATCCTGGAGAAGAAGGAAAGGCTGCGCAGCCCGATGGTGAGTCAGTGCGTGGAAGATTATCTCTCAGGTTGTCGCTTTCCGCTCGAACTCATCACCCACTATCGCAAGGAGCTCAATTGAAAAAGGTCGTGGTCGGCATGTCAGGCGGCGTGGATTCGTCCGTGAGCGCATTGCTCCTGAAACAACAGGGATATGAAGTCATCGGCCTCTTCATGAAAAACTGGGAGGACGACGACAGCGAGGAATACTGCTCCTCGCGCCAGGATCTCATCGACGCGGTTTCGGTCGCCGACAGGATCGGGATCGAAATCGAGGCGGTCAATTTCTCTGCAGAATACAAGGATCGGGTATTCAGCGAATTCCTGCGCGAATACAGGTCGGGCAGAACCCCGAATCCGGATGTGCTTTGCAATTCCGAGATCAAGTTCAAGGCTTTTCTGGAGCACGCCATGGCGCTCGGCGCGGACTGCATCGCGACCGGCCATTACGCCCAGGTGAGGGAAAATGACGGAAAATTCGAACTGTTGAAAGCGGAGGACGGCAGCAAGGATCAGAGTTATTTCCTTTACCGCCTCAACCAGCAGCAGCTCTCCAGAACGATCTTCCCCCTGGGCAACCTGCTCAAGCGCGATGTGAGGAAAATCGCAAAAGATGCCGGGTTGTCCAATTTTTCGAAAAAGGACAGCACCGGGATCTGTTTCATCGGCGAGCGCAAGTTCCGCGAATTCCTGAACCGCTATCTTCCCCGCGAACCTGGGGAAATGCAGACTCCGGAAGGAAAGGTAGTGGGAGAGCACATCGGGCTCACTTTCTACACCATCGGGCAGCGCCAGGGGCTCGACATCGGCGGACCGGGAGAAGCGTGGTACGTCGCAGCGAAGGACATGGAAAGGAACGTGCTGATCGTGGTGCAGGGACACGACCATCCGCTTCTCTTCAGACAGGATCTCTCCTGCAGCGACCTTTCCTGGGTCGGCGGGGAAGCGCCGCACACCAACTGGGTATACGGCGCCAAGACGCGCTACAGGCAGGCAGATGCGCCGTGCAGCATCGTCGGGGTCGACGGCCTCTCCTGCAAGGTCGATTTCGCGGAGCCGCAATGGGCGGTGACCCCGGGGCAGTCGCTGGTGCTCTATGAAAGCCGCGTATGCCTTGGCGGAGGGATCATCGATTCCTGATCAGTCTCTCGGGATCGTGTCTGCGTAGGCGGTATGCTTCATCATCCTGGATTCGAGCCTGGCGAGATTGGGATAATCCTCCCTCCAGGAAATTTCAGGAAAGCGCAGGGAGAGGTAGCCGAGAAGACAGGCCACTGCGATGTCGGCGAGGGTATAAACCTCGCCCATGCACCAGGATTTTTCACCGAGGCCCGCCGCAAGGGCCCGGAGCCCCCTCTCCACCTTCATCATCTGCTTCGAGACGAATTCCGCGGATTGCATTCCTTCGGGGCGGCGCTTCTCCATCACCACGAGCACAGCCGCGTCGCAGATTCCGTCGGCAAGCGCCTCCCACTTCCTCACCTCCACCCGCTCCCTTCCGTCTTCCGGAAGCAGCCTGCAAACCGGCGTATGCAGATCCAGATATTCGACGATCACCCTGGAATCGTAAAGCCCCTCCCCGTCGTCCAGGATCAGAACCGGCACCTTTCCGAGCGGGTTGAAATGGGGCACGCTCGATCCTTCGCTTGCAGGAGGATCGTTCAAAAACTCGTGATCGATGCGCTTTTCCGCCAGGACGATCCTGACTTTTCTCACATATGGGCTGGTTAGCGTGCCTACGAGCTTCATGATTTTCCCCGCGGTTTGAATTTGACGATTATAGCAGCCGTTCCAATATGGTAGAATTGCCGCTCTCAAAGCAAGGCGAAAACGATGAATCTCTCCACGATCACCGCGCTCTCTCCCCTCGACGGACGCTACCAGGAAAAGCTCAGGACGCTCAGGCCTCATTTCAGCGAATTCGCGCTCATCCGTCAGCGGGTCAGGGTTGAAATCGAATGGTTGAAGGCGCTCTCCTCGCACCCGGATATTTCCGAAGTTCCGCAATTTTCCGCTTCCGCGCTGGAGTCGCTGGATCTGGCGATGAAAAATTTCTCGGAAGGGGAGGCTGCGCGCGTCAAGGAAATCGAATCGACCACCAATCACGACGTGAAAGCGGTCGAATACTGGCTGAAGGAGCAATTCGCAGGCGTCCCGGAGATCGCCGCGGTTTCCGAATTCTTCCATTTTGCCTGCACATCCGAGGACATCAACAATCTCTCCTACGCGCTGATGGTGAAGGAAGCCCGCGACGAAGCGATGCTCCCCGCTCTGGATGATGTGCTGAACAGACTGATCTCGATGTCCAATGCGCTTGCAGATCAGCCCATGCTTTCCAGAACGCACGGTCAGCCCGCCTCCCCTTCCACGCTGGGCAAGGAAATCGCCAATGTAGTGTATCGGTTGAAGCGTCAGACGAAGCAACTCGCTTCGAACGAAATCCTTGGCAAGATCAACGGCGCGGTCGGAAACTACAATGCCCACCTGTCCGCCTATCCTGATTTCGACTGGGAAGGATTCGCCAGGCGCTTCGTGGAAAGTCTCGGGCTGCAGTTCAACCCCTACACCATCCAGATCGAGCCGCACGACTACATGGCCGAAATTTTCGATTGCCTCGCGCGCATCAACACCATCCTCATCGATCTGGACCGCGACATCTGGGGCTACATTTCGATCGGCTATTTCAAGCAGAGAACGCTGAAGAACGAAGTCGGCTCCTCCACCATGCCGCACAAGGTCAATCCGATCGATTTCGAGAATTCCGAGGGCAATCTCGGCATGGCCAATTCGCTGCTGAAGCACTTTTCCGAAAAGCTGCCCATTTCGCGCTGGCAGCGCGATCTCACCGATTCGACCGTGTTGCGCAACATCGGCGTGGCCTGGGGTTATTCCCTTCTCGGATATTCATCGCTCGCGAAGGGCCTGGGCAAGCTGGAAGCGAACCCGGCAAGACTGGAAGAAGATCTGGAAAAGGCCTGGGAAGTGCTCGCAGAACCGATCCAGACCGTGATGCGCAGGTTCGGCCTCCCCAACCCCTACGAGCGCCTGAAGGAGCTCACGCGGGGCAAGGGCGGGATGGACAGGCAATCGCTTCAGGCATTCATTTCCGATCTCGCGCTTCCGGAAGAGGCGAAGGCAAGGCTGCTTGCGATGAGCCCCCGCGATTATGTCGGAAAGGCTGCAGAGCTTGCCAGGAGGATTCAGGAACTCTGACGGGAGGGGCGGAATTTCTGTCTGAGGATTCCGATCCCACCGGGTAGCAGCGTCATCACGATGATCCCGACCATGAAGATCGAGAGGTTGTCGCGGATGAAAGGCAGGTTTCCGAAATAATACCCGAGGTAAACGAAGCTCCCGATCCAGGAAATTCCGCCTGTCAGGCTGAAGAGCAGGAATTTCCGGTAGCTCATGCTGCCCAATCCGGCGACGAAGGGGGCAAAGGTGCGGATGACTGGCAGAAATCTCGAGAAGATCACCGTTTTTCCGCCGTGGCGCTCGTAGAAAGCGTGGGTTCTTTCGAGATGCTCGTGATTGAAGAATCTGGATTTCTCGTGCGAAAACACTTTCGGCCCGAGGTAACGTCCGATCCAGTAATTGGTGTTGTCCCCGCAAAACGCGGCGAGCACCAGCACCGCACCCAGCAGTTCCACGTTCATCGATCCGGTCGCCGCCATGGTCCCTGCGACGAAAAGCATGGAATCCCCGGGAAGGAAAGGCGCCACGACCAGTCCCGTTTCGCAGAATATGATGAGAAACAGGATGAGGTAGATCCAGATTCCATAGTTCTGCGTCAGGACCAGCAGATACTTGTCCAGATGCAGGACCATGTCCAGAATGTTCACACTCACCTCAGTTCGCCTCCGCGGGCTTCTTCTCTGACTTGATGAAATCGGCTCTGGATACGCCCAGCCACATCACCACAGGGCTCGCCACCAGCACGGAAGAGTATATTCCAAAAAGAATGCCGATGGTGAGGGCGAGCGCGAAATAATGCAGCGCCTCACCGCCGAAGAACAGCATCGAGGTCACCATGAGCTGCGTGCAGCCGTGGGTGATGATGGTCCGCGACATGGTGCGGGTGATCGCATTGTTGATGATCTCGGGCACCGAGCTCTTTCTCATCAATCTGAAATTCTCGCGGATCCGGTCGAACACCACCACCGATTCGTTCACCGAATAGCCGAGCACTGCGAGCACTGCGGCGAGTACGGGCAGGGAAAATTCCCATTGAAAGAAGGAAAAGAAGCCGAGAATGATCACCACGTCGTGCAGGTTGGCGATGATCGCGGCCAGCGCGAATCTCCATTCGAAACGGATCGCAAGATAGCCCATGATGCCGAGGGATACCAGCAACAGGGCGAGGGATCCGTTGGAGACGAGTTCCTTGCCGACCTGGGGACCGACGAATTCCACCCGCCTCATCTGCACGGAAGGATCGTCGGAGTGCAAATTGGCGAGCACGATCTCGCTCTCCTTCGCGCCGGTCGTATCCGCCTGCAGCGGCAGGCGGATCAGCACGTCATGGGAAGTGCCGAAATTCTGCACCATCACGTCCGGCAGCTTCAATTTCGAGAGGGAGGATCTCACCTTCTCGATGTCCGCAGGATGATCGTAATGCACTTCCATCACCGTTCCGCCGGTGAAGTCGATGCCGAAGTGCAGTCCCCGCGTCGCGAGCAGAAATACCGCTGCGATGAAGGTCACGAGCGAGATGGAAGTGGTGAACTTCCCGTAGCTCATGAAAGGGATGTCTTTTTTGATCCTGAAAAACTCCATTTGCCTGTCCTTCCTATCCGATCAGCAGCTTGGAAACCCTGCGCCTGCCGTAGGCGAAGTTGACGATGGCCCGGGATACCAGAATCGCACTGAACATCGAAGTCAGAATGCCGAGACAGAGCACCACGGCGAATCCCTTCACCGGGCCCGAGCCGAAGATGAAGAGCGCCATGCCTGCGATCAGCGTCGTGATGTTCGAGTCGAGAATGGTGCCGAATGCGCGCTCGTACCCCGCGTTGATGGCGGCTTGCGGCGTACTGCCGTTCCTGATTTCGTCCCGGATGCGTTCGTTGATGAGCACGTTGGCGTCGATCGCCATGCCGAGCGTGAGCGCGATACCCGCCATGCCAGGCAAGGTCAGCGTCGCCTGCAGCATGGAAAGCACCGCCACCAGCAGGAACAGGTTGGCGGCCAGCGCGACCACGGAGACGAATCCGAAGAAGAAATAGTAGACGATCATGAACACGCTGATCGCGATGAAGCCGAACATCGTGGAATCGAAACCCTTCCTGATGTTGTCGGCGCCGAGGCTCGGGCCCACGGTCCGTTCCTCGATGATTTCCATCGGCGCGGCGAGCGCTCCCGCCCTCAGCAACAGGGCGACGTCATGCGCCTCGGAAGTGTCCATGTGCCCGGAAATCTGCACCTGACCACCGCCGATCTGCTCGCGAATCACGGGCGCGGTCACGACCTGCGCCTGCCCCTTCTCGATCAGCAAAATCGCCATGCGCTTGCCCACATTGTCTCCGGTCACCTGCTTGAAGATGCGCGATCCGGTGCCGTCGAGGCGGATGTGGACCGCAGCTTCCCCGGTCCGGTTGTCGAAGCCGGGCTGCGCATCGTTGATGTGTTCCCCGGTCAGGACCACATTCTTCCTCACCAGCACGGGATGCCCGTCCCGGTCTTTCAGGAGCTCGTCGCCGAAAGGAATCTGACCTGCGATGGCTTCCTTGATGTCGTGCTCGTCGTCGACCATGTGGATCTCGAGGGTCGCTGTCCTGCCGAGGATGTCCTTCGCCTTCGCGGTATCCTGATCTCCGGGAAGTTCGACCACGACGCGATCGTTGCCCTGTTGCTGGATGATGGGTTCTGCAACCCCCAGTTCATTGACGCGGTTCCTGAGCGTGGTGATGTTCTGCCCGAGGGCGTATTCCTGGATCTTGACAGCGGCCTGCGGCTTGAAAGCAGCGGTGAGCGTGATTTCCGGAGCGGATCCGCTCTGGCTCAGCACGAGATCCGGGAATTTGCCGGAAATTTCGGACTGCGCCTTGTCTGCGGAAGCCTTGTCGGCGAAGGTGAGTTGGAGGGTCTGGTCCTTCCTGGAAATCCCCGCATAACGCACATCCGCATCCCTCAGATCCATCCTGATCTCGCCCAGATTGCGGTCCATCGCCATGGTGATGGCCGCATTCATGTCGACCTGCATCAGAAAGTGCACGCCCCCTCTCAGATCGAGACCGAGATACATGGGAAGCGCATGAAGCGATTGCAGCCAGCGCGGCGAGCGCGAAACCAGGTTGAGCGCGACCACATATCCCTGCGATTCGAGGCTGGACTGGAGCAACCCTTCCGCGTGAAGCTGCTTATCCGGGCTTTCGAAGCAAACCCTGAGGCTCGAAGGATCGAGCAGCATGCAGGTGGAATCGAGCTTCTGATCCTTCAGGATCTGTTCGACTTCGCCCATCAATGCCGGATCGATTTTTGCGTTCGAATTCGATGAAGAGATCTGTACCGCGGGGGCTTCGCCGAAGAAGTTGGGGAGGGAATAGATGAAGCCGAACAGCATCACCACCAGGATGATGGCGTTCTTCCAGATCGGATACCGGTTCATTTTCAGCCCGCCGACTTGATCGTTCCCTTGGGCAGGACGGCCTGAATCGCGGTCTTCTGCACCAGGATTTCGTTGTTCGCCGAAACCTCGAGGGTCACGTAGCTCTCACCGACCTTGACCACTTTCGCGAGCAAGCCGCCGGTCGTCACCACTTCATCGTTCTTCTGCAGCGCATCGAGCATCGTCTTCATTTCCTTCGAGCGCTTCATCTGCGGACGGATCAGCATGAAGTAGAAAACGACGACAATCAGGATGAGCGGCGCGAAGCTCATCAGGTCCGACCCCGGGGGCGTCCCAGCGCCCTGAGCATAGGCAGAAGTTATCAGCATGTATCCTCCTGAAACGGGGCGATCCCCATGAATTGCGTAAAAAACCGCAATTCTAGCACGATTGCTTGCGCTGCCTTTCAAACTCGGCAACAAATTCTTCGAAGACGCCCGCCTCGATCGCGCCGCGTATTGCCCGCATCAGGTCCTGGTAATAATGCAGGTTGTGGATGGTATTGAGGCGCGCGCCCAGGATTTCCCCGGTTCTCTGCAAATGATGCAGATAGCTTCGCGAAAAATTGCTACAGCAATAGCAGCCGCAGGTCTCGTCGAGCGGCCTGGTGTCGTGACGGTATTTGGCGTTCCTGATCTTGATGTCGCCGTATCTCGTGAAAAGCCAGCCGTTTCTCGCATTCCGGGTGGGCAGCACGCAGTCGAACATGTCGACCCCTTTCGACACCGCGGCGACGATATCTTCGGGCGTCCCCACCCCCATCAGGTAGCGTGGTTTGTCCGCGGGCATTTGCGG
>JABEVD010000117.1 GCA_013044025.1 Burkholderiales bacterium | reverse complement strand
GTGATTTTACCAAGCAGCAGGTATTCCATCAGCGCCTTTTGCGTATGCAGCCTGTTTTCCGCTTCGTCCCAGACCACGCTTTGCGGTCCGTCGATCACTTCCGCGTCGACTTCCTCTCCGCGATGCACGGGCAGGCAGTGCATGAAGAGCGCGTCCGGATTGGCGAGCGCCATCATTTCCTTGTCCACACGGTAGTCCGCGAAGACCTGGTTGCGCTCTTCCGCTTCGTCCTCGTAACCCATGCTGGTCCAGACGTCGGTGGTGACGAGGTCCGCGCCCTTTGCGGCATCGTTCGGATCGTCGAAGCATTCGAGATGCATCGATTCGAAGCTCTCGCCCCTTTCCGGCTCCACTTCGTATCCGGGCGGGGTGGAAACATGCAGGTTGAAATCCAGGATCTTGGCCGCCTGCAGCCAGGTGTTGCATACATTGTTGCTGTCGCCGATCCAGGCCACCGTCTTTCCCTTGATCGAGCCGCGATGTTCGATGTAGGTGAAGATGTCCGCGAGGATCTGGCAGGGATGGTATTCGTCGGTGAGTCCGTTGATGACCGGTACGCGTGAATGTCCTGCGAAGCGTTCGATGATGTCCTGTTCGTAGGTGCGGATCATCACGATGTCGACCATGCGCGAAATGACTTCCGCGACGTCCTCGATGGGTTCTCCCCGCCCGAGCTGGGTGTCGCGGGAGTTGAGGTAGAGGGCGGATCCGCCCAACTGGTTCATCCCCGCCTCGAAGGACACCCTGGTCCTGGTGGAATTCTTCTCGAAGATCATGGCGAGGGTTTTGGCTCTCAGGGGCTGGTACAATTCCCGTTTCGAATGCCTCGCCTTCAGAAGCTTCGAGCGCTGGAACAGGTATTCAAACTCGGATGCTTCGAGGTCCCTGAACTGCAGAAAATGCCTTGGCTTCATAGTATTCATGATATGGAGGTCCTGCCGTCAGTTCCCCTTGAGAAATTCTTCGATGAGTCCGGAGACGGCATCCACCATCTGTTGCGCCTCGCTTTCCTTCATGACGAGCGCAGGAAGGAGTCTCACCACCTTTTCCGCAGTGACATTGATCAGAACGCCTTTTTCCAGCGCGCGCGTGACCAGTTCGGCGCAGGGGCGGTCGAGTTCGATTCCGATCATGAGTCCCTGACCGCGGATCCTGGTCACTCCCTTCACTGCGCCGAGCCTTTTCCTGAATCCTTCCCGGATTTTCTCCCCGAGAGATCCGGCATGTTCCAGCAATCCTTCCTTTTCGATCGCCGAAATCGTGGCGAGCGCTGCGGAACAGGCGAGGGGATTGCCGCCGAAAGTGGATCCGTGCGTGCCCGGCCCGAATACCGATGCGGCTTTTTTTCCGGCCAGGCATGCGCCGATGGGCACGCCCGAACCCAGTCCCTTGGCGAGCGTCATCACGTCCGGCATCAGGTCGGCGTGCTGGAAGGCGAACCATTTTCCGCTTCTGCCCATGCCGCACTGCACTTCATCGACCATCAGGAGCCATCCGTGCTGATCGCAGATGCGGCGCAATCCCGCGAGATAGTTCGCCTGGGGAATCTGTACGCCGCCTTCGCCCTGATAGGGTTCGACCAGCACGGCGACGATGTTCTTGTTGTGATGGGCGACCTGTTCGACTGCTGCGAGGTCATCGTAGGGAACCCGCGCGAATCCGGAAAGAAGCGGCTCGAATCCGGCCTGCACCTTGCGGTTCCCGGTCGCGGAAAGGGTGGCCATGGTTCTTCCATGGAAGGATTTTTCCATCACCACGATGGTGGGGATTTCGATTCCCCTGGAGTGTCCGTAGAGCCTTGCGAGCTTGATCGCGGCCTCGTTCGCCTCCGCGCCGGAATTGCAGAAGAATGCATTGTCCAGTCCGGAGATTTCGCAAAGCCGGGTCGCCAGCGCTTCCTGGAGATCGATCTCGTAAAGATTCGAGGTATGGATCAGGTTCGATGCCTGATCGGAAATCGCGCGGACCAGTTCGGGGTGCGCATGCCCCAGCCCGTTGACGGCAACCCCGGATACCGCGTCGAGATAGCGGCGTCCCTCCCTGTCTGTCAGCCAGACGCCTTCCCCTTTCACGAAACCGACGGGAAGCCTTTTATATGTGTTCATCAAATGAGACATTTGTCCGTCCAGAATAGAAATCGGCGGTCACGCCGCCGAAACGATATATTTATCCGAATTATCCCCTTCATGCAAGAGAAATCTGCCGGATCGGTGCGAAAAGGGGCAGGTTCCTGCGGAGTGAGGTCTGGAAGGAGTTTGGGCGCATGCCCGGTGGACGACTTTCCCTTCCGGTGAAGGGAAAGCACGTCCGGGGAATCAGGCCATTGCCTTGATGGCGGCGGAAAGGCGGCTCTTGTGGCGTGCTGCCTTGTTCTTGTGGATGATCTTCTTGTCGGCGATGCTGTCGACGGTGCTCGTCGATTCGCGGAAAACGCTTTGCGCTGCTGCCTTGTCGCCTGCAGCGATCGCCTTCTTGACCTTCTTGATGGCGGTGCGAAGTTCCGAACGCAGGCTGGCGTTGTGCTCGCGCTGCTTGTCTGCTTGTCTGGCACGCTTTCTGGCTTGTGCGCTGTTGGCCATGTAAACTCCTCTGGTTCTCTAATTGAGTAAATCAGGAATTCTACGATTATTCGCCTACTTTGACAAGACAAAATATAATGCGCGGATCGAAGAGAAACGGTAGGGATCGATGAACCTGTTGAAGGCGCTCGCAGCCACGAGCAGCATGACCCTCCTGTCGCGGATCATGGGATTCGTGCGGGAAATGATTTTTGCAGGCGTGTTCGGCGCAGGCCTGTATACGGATGCGTTTTTCGTCGCATTCAAGATCCCGAACATGCTGAGAAGGCTGTTTGCGGAAGGGGCTTTTTCGCAGGGCTTCGTTCCGGTGCTCGCGGAATACAGGACGAGGCTGGGGCATGAAGAGACGAGAAAGCTGGTCGATCATGTCTCCGCATTGCTTGCCCTGGTTCTGTTCGTCGTGACCCTCATCGGCATATTGGCCGCTCCGATCATCATCTATGTGAGCGCGCCCGGTTTCGCGAAGGATGCGGACAAGTTCGCGATTTCGGTGACGCTGCTCAGGATCACTTTCCCATACATCTTCTTCATTTCGCTGGTTTCGCTCGCGGGGGGGATTCTCAACACCCACAGCCGCTTTACGGTGCCCGCCTTCACGCCGGTGTTGCTCAATGTCTCCTTCATTTCCTGCGCGCTGCTGCTCGCCCCTCATGTGCATCCGCCGGTGCTTGCGCTCGCCTGGGCGGTCTTTTTCGGCGGATTGCTGCAGCTTTTTTTCCAGGTTCCATTCCTGCTCAAAATAGACATGCTGCCCCGTTTTCGCCTGGATCTGAAGGATCCTGGCGTGTGGCGCATCCTGAAGCTGATGGGGGCGGCGGTTTTCGGCGTCTCGATCAGTCAGGTGAGTCTGCTCATCAACACCATCTTCGCTTCGCTCCTGGTCACCGGAAGCGTCTCCTGGCTCTATTACGCGGACAGGCTGATGGAGTTTCCGGCGGGCATGCTGGGGGTGGCGCTGGGCAGCATCCTGCTGCCGAGTCTTGCCAAGCATCATGCGGAAAAATCCCACGAGGAATATTCGAAGCTCCTCGACTGGGGGCTTCGCCTCACATTCATGCTGACGCTTCCCGCGATGGTGGCCTTCGCCGTGCTCGCGGTGCCGCTGGTTTCCACTCTTTTTCTGCACGGGAAATTCAGCGTGCACGATCTTTTCATGACCCGCAACGCGGTGCTCTCCTACAGCGTGGGCCTCATCGGTCTGATCCTGGTGAAGGTGCTCGCCCCGGGATTCTATGCAAGGCAGGACATCAGGACGCCGGTCAGGATCGCCATCGTGACGCTGGTGCTCACTCAGCTCATGAATCTCGCCTTCATCCTCCCCTTGAAGCATGCCGGACTTGCGCTCGCCATCAGCCTCGGGTCCTGCTGCAACGCGGCGATGCTCTTCAGGAAGCTGAAGGGGAACGGAATTTACGATCCCCAGCCCGGATGGGCGGTGTTTTTTGCCAGGATCTGCATCGCGCTCCTCGTCATGGGCCTGCTCATCTTCTGGGCTTCCGGGAGCGAACAATCCTGGCTTTCCGGTTCTGCCCTCCATCGCGCAGCACGCCTGCTGATGCTGGTGATTCTGGGGGTGGTTTCCTATTTCGGGGTGCTCGCCGCGACCGGGATGAGGATCCGCGATTTCATGAAGCGCGCTGCCTGAACTGTAACAGAAATGCGTTATAATCCGCTTTTTGCATTCGGAGTTCGAGATGCCGATATACGAGTACAAGTGTTCTTCCTGTGGTTTTACCAAGGACTGCATCCAGAAGATCAGCGATGCGCCGCTCGTCGTCTGCCCTGAATGCGGGAAGGAAACCTTTTCCAAGCAGCTTTCCGCGCCCGGGTTCCAGTTGAAAGGAAGCGGCTGGTACGCGACCGATTTCAAGGGAGGGACGAAGACTGAAAGCAAGCCCCAGTCCGATTCCCCGAAAAAGGAAGAAGCTGCCTGATGAAGCGCTATTTCATCACCGGGTTGCTCATCTGGGTGCCGCTGGGGATCACCTTCTGGGTGCTGAACCTGCTCATCGGCACCATGGATCAGACGCTGTTGCTGTTGCCCGCAGCGTTCCGCCCGCAGGCGATCCTCGGGGTCAACATTCCCGGGTTCGGTGTGGTGCTCACCCTCATCGTGGTGTTCGTCACCGGGCTTCTGACCACCAACATCATCGGTCAGCGCCTCCTGATGTTCTGGGAAGGATTGCTTTCGCGGATTCCGGTGGTGAAATCCATCTATTACAGCGTGAAGCAGGTTTCCGACACGCTTTTTTCCAGCAACGGAGAAGCCTTCAGGAAAGCGCTGCTGGTTCAGTATCCCAGGGAGGGTTCCTGGACGGTGGCCTTTCTCACCGGAACCCCGGGAGGGGATGTGGCCAACCATCTCAAGGGCGAATACGTGAGCGTGTATGTGCCGACCACGCCCAATCCCACTTCCGGCTTCTTTCTCATGATGCCGAAACAGGACGTGATCGAGCTCGACATGAGCGTCGATGACGCACTCAAATACATCATTTCCATCGGCGTAGTTCCGCCGTCAGTAAAATCAGAATCCAGGTAACAAAAATGCGTACAGACTATTGCGGCAACATCGACACCAGATATCTGGATGGAATCGTCACCCTCTACGGATGGGTGCACAGGAGGCGTGATCACGGCGGCGTGATCTTCGTCGATCTCAGGGACCGGGAAGGGCTGGTCCAGGTCGTGTTCGATCCCGATCATGCGGCAACCTTCTCGATCGCGGAAAAGGTGAGGAGCGAATTTGTCCTGAAGATTTCCGGAAAGGTGAAGCGCCGCCCGGAAGGGACGGTGAACGAAAATCTCCGAAGCGGAGAAATCGAGGTGAATGCGATCTCCATCGAGATTCTCAATCCTTCCCTCCCCATTCCGTTCCAGATCGACGATGACAATCTGAGCGAAACGGTGCGCCTCACCAATCGGGTGATCGACCTCAGGCGCCCGAAGATGCAGGCCAACATGCGCTTGCGCTACAAGGTGGCGATGGCGATCCGCAATTACCTCGATAGCATGGGATTCATCGACATCGAAACCCCGATGCTCACCAAATCCACCCCGGAAGGCGCGCGCGATTATCTGGTGCCGAGCCGGGTGAGTTCGGGGCATTTTTTCGCGCTGCCGCAATCCCCCCAGCTCTTCAAGCAGATGCTGATGGTGGCCGGATTCGACCGCTATTACCAGATCACCAAGTGCTTCAGGGACGAAGACCTGAGAGCAGACAGGCAGCCTGAATTCACCCAGGTCGACCTGGAAACTTCCTTCCTCGGGGAAGAGGAGATCATGAATCTCACGGAGGGAATGATCCGCGATCTTTTCGCCAGGACCATGGATGTGGCGCTTGCCGATCCGTTTCCCAGGATGACTTTTGCCGAGGCGATGCGCCGTTATGGTTCCGACAAGCCCGATCTGCGGGTGAAGCTCGAACTCACCGAACTCACCGAACTGATGAAGTCGGTCGAATTCAAGGTGTTCCGGGCCGCGGCAGATCTGCCGGACGGGCGGGTCGCGGCATTGAGGATTCCCGGGGGCGCATCGATTTCCAGAAAGGAGATCGACGACTACACTACCTTCGTTTCGATCTACGGCGCGAAGGGGCTCGCCTACATCAAGGTGAACGATCTGGCTGCAGGCGCAGAAGGACTGCAATCCCCGATCCTGAAATTCCTGCCCGGGGAAGTCGTGCAGGCCATCCTCGAGAAGACTTGCGCCGCCACCGGGGATCTCATCTTCTTCGGCGCGGACAAGGCGAAGGTGGTCAACGACGCCCTGGGCGCGCTCCGCGTGAAGATCGGTCATGAGCGCAGGATCCTGGAAGAAGGTGCCTGGAAACCGCTCTGGGTGGTGGATTTTCCGATGTTCGAATACGACGAGGAGGATGGGCGCTGGGTTGCGCTGCACCATCCCTTCACTTCACCCAAGGACGGCCACGAGGATCTGCTCGAATCCGATCCGGGCTCGGCGCTTTCCAAGGCCTACGACATGGTGTTGAACGGCTGGGAAATCGGCGGAGGATCGGTCAGGATCCATCGCGAGGAAATCCAGTCGAAGGTTTTCGATGCATTGAAGATCGGCCGTGAGGATGCGGAGTCGAAATTCGGCTTCCTGCTCGATGCGCTGCGCTTCGGCGCGCCTCCCCACGGCGGCCTCGCCTTCGGCCTCGATCGTCTGGTGACGCTGATGACTGGATCCGAATCGATCCGCGACGTGATCGCTTTCCCCAAGACCCAGCGTGCGCAATGCCTGCTCACCCAGGCGCCATCCCCCGTCGACGAAAAGCAGCTCCGGGAGCTTCACATCCGCCTTCGCGAGGCGCCGAAGGTCTGATGACGATCCGGGGGATCCTGCACGCAAGCTTCCTGGTTTCGGATCTCTCGATTTCGCAGGCCTTCTATTGCGGATTGCTGGGTCTCGAAATCGATGCGTCGAGGCCGGATCTCGGATTTCCCGGCCTCTGGCTCGATCTGGGTTCCGGGCAGCAGATCCATCTCATGGCGCTTTCCGACTCCGACAAGGGCAGGGTTCATCCTGAACATTGCGGGCGCGACCGGCATGTCGCATTCGTGGTCGACGATATTTCGGAGCTTGGCAAAAAGCTGGAAGCTGCGGGCATTGCCCATGCGTCGAGCCGTTCCGGAAGGCGCGCGCTGTTTTGCAGGGATCCGGACGGTAACGCCCTGGAATTCGTGGAAAGGGCCATCCGTTGAGCTCGATGCGACCGCTCGCAGCGCTCATTCTGCTTGCCGTCATCTGGGGCTACAACTGGGTGGTGATGAAAAACGCGCTGCATGACGTCGGACCTGTCCAGTTTGCCGCGATGCGCACTTGCCTTGCCGGGCTGTTGATGGTCGCAGTCCTGCCGATACTGAAAAGGCCTTTCCGCCCTTCCCATCTGCCCGAAACCACCCTGATCGGTCTTTTGCAGACGAGCGGATTCACCGGACTCATCGTCTGGGCGCTGGTGGAAGGCGGGGCGGGGAAGGTGGCGGTGCTTTCCTACACCATGCCGTTCTGGGTGATGTTGCTCGCCTGGCCGCTGCTCGGCGAAAAGATCCGCGGTCTGCAGTGGCTGGTGGTGGCGACTTCCTGCGCAGGCCTCGTCTTCATTCTGGAGCCCTGGCATCTGGAAGGGAGCATCCTGAGCGAAATTCTCGCGGTGACGGGCGGATTGTGCTGGGCGCTTTCGGTGATCGCCGCGAAGAAGCTGCACAGGAAGGCGCCGCAGATCGATCTGCTCAATTTCACCGCATGGCAGATGCTGATCGGCTCGATCCCGCTGGTTCTGGTCGCAATGATCCATCCTGCGCGCGAGATCTCCTGGTCCCATTACCTGATCGGGGCGGTTTTCTACAACGTGGTGGGGGCCAATGCGATCGCCTGGCTGCTCTGGCTTTACGCATTGCGCAATCTGGCTGCCGGCACTGCCGGCATGGTTTCCCTGTTCGCTCCGGTGATCGGGGTGCTCGCCGCCTGGATCCAGCTGGGGGAAGTGCCTTCCGTGCCGGAAGGGATCGGCATGGGGTTCATCGGCGGATCGCTTGCCATGATCGCCCTGCTCGGAATGAGGAGACATACCCCGGACGAGGCTGCGATCGCGCAGGAGTGATTCAGGTCCTGAATTTCGACATCATTCCCTGCAGCGATTTGGCGAGATCCTCGACATGTTTGGCTTCGCTTGCTTCGCCTGCGATGGCATGGCCGTTTTCTTCGGCCATTTGCGCGATGCTGGAGACATGACCCGCGATTTCGCTGCTGGCGATCTGCTGTTGCTGTACAGAATTCGTGATTTCCTCCACGCCCCGGTCCGCTTCCATCACCGCCTGGTTGGCCTCTGCAAGGGAAATGGCGACATGCTCCATCACCTCGTTGCTGACTTCGAGGGACTGCGTACCCTTGCGGATGGACTGTTCGACCGTTTCGGACTGCTGGTTGAGCGATCGGGTCACCTTGTCGATTTCGCTGGCAGCGCTGGCCGATTTTTCCGCGAGCTTCCTGACTTCGTCCGCGACCACGGCAAAACCCCGTCCCTGTTCGCCGGCCCTGGCTGCCTCGATCGCGGCATTGAGCGCGAGAAGATTGGTCTGTTCGGCGATTTCCTTGACTTCGCGGGTCATATGGGTGATGGATTCCGTGCTCTTCATGAACCGGGTGACCGATTCGCCGATTTCGGTCACGGCAGATTCCACCAGGCTGATTTCGCCGACCAGTTCGGATAGGCTGGAATTGCCGCTCTGGGTGCGCGCCAGATTGGTGGCGGAGAGCATGCGCACCCTCGTGGCATTGTCCGCCACCGTGGCGATGCTCGCGGTGACTTCGTCCACGGCCGATGCGGCGGAAGCTGCGGCTTCTGCCTGCTGCCTCGATCCGGAAGAGAGGCGGTCCGCGCTCGAAGCCAGCGCGCTGGATGCGCCTGAGAGCTCTCCTGCGGTCCGGTGGACTTCCGCCACGATTGCGCCGAGATGGCTTCTGACGGTTTCCGCGCTCGCAGCGATCTTGCCGAGTTCGTCCTGCCATCCGTGGGAAATGGGTTGGGAAAAGTCGCCTTTCGCCAGCCTTTCCAGTTCGGAGACGAGTTCAGAAGCTGGCTTCACGATGGTCCTGTGCAAAAGGGAAAGGAAAATGAGGAAGGCGACGAGGACCGCAGCGCCCATGAGTCCCAGGCTGATCAGGATCCCCCTCTGCCCGCGGGCCACGGTTTCCCTCGCGGTTTTTGCATTGTATTCGGTCATCATTCCGGCCACGCGGGAAAGAAGTTCGGTGGGTTCCCGGTCCATTCCCCTGATCTGCGCATCGCCCGCCGCGCTGTCGAAACGGGCGGCCTTGAAGGCCTCCAGCGCAGTCCGGTAGGATTTCCCCATTTTCTCGTGGGATTCCAGAAATTTTGCCAGGATTTCTCGCGCTTGCGGCTCCCCTTCGAGTCCCTGAAGCAGAGACTGCCCGGTCTCCCTGATCCTGGTCTCGTCCTCTTCGAAATTTCCCCAATACTTTTTCAGCAAATCCGGGTCGCTACCGCGCAGCAGCACGTCCTTCCATTCCTGCACCTGCTTCTTGAAATCGAGCTGCATGCCGAGAACCATTCTTTCCTCCGCATCCCTTGCTTCCATCTCCTGTTCGAGGGAATGCAGGTTTCCCCAGGATAGCCAGAATCCGAAAAGCGCTGCAGCGAGCAGAAGCACCGTGCCCGAGCCGGAAATCAGCAGCAGTTCCGTGCGTATGCTTTTCCCCATCGGATTCATCTTTTCCCCTTTTTTCATGACCGTCATCCTATTATCAGCCCGGGGTTCTCCATTTTCAAATGGTTCGGTGCGCGATTGTGCAACCCGGGCTGCCGTAGTTGCGGGGAGGAGGGTGGCGAAATCTGCAATTCCGTTCTAG
>JABEVD010000116.1 GCA_013044025.1 Burkholderiales bacterium | reverse complement strand
GTATCGAGCGCAAGGGATTCAGCTTCTATTTCCCCGTCACGACCAGTCTGATCGCATCCGCCCTGCTTTCCCTGCTCCTCTGGCTGTTCCGCAAGTGAACCATTCCGGGCGAATGGGAATTTGCGGATGGTATACTTCACTTTCATGATGATTCACGAGGGGAATTCATGGGGGCGGCAAGGTCTGCGGCGGAAGATTTCGCCAGCCGGAAAGACGAGGAATATTTTTACAGCATGGCGGCCAGGGAAGTCGCCTCCGGCATGATCAGTCACGGATTGCATGCGAAAGCCTTGTCCGAGACCGGGGGAGACGAAAAAGCGGCCCGCGCATTGTACATCAAGCTCAGGGCGCAGATGATGGAGAGCGAATTCGCCGCAGCAAAGGAAGCGGAGGACGGCCTTCGCCTGGAATTGCAAAAGCAGATGCGCCACGCGGAATGGAAAGGGATGGCAAGATGGGCCCCTGTTTTCCTCGCGATCCTGCTCGGCGCGCTCTGGATCTATTTCCGGGCTGGTCACGGGCGTTGAGCCTGAAAACGGGCAATCCGGATTGAAAAGGTTTTTTGCGAGGCTGAAAAACTTTTGACGCTTTGTCTTTGGAACGTCGATGGAGGCGGGGGTCGGAATCGAACCGGCGTCCACGGCTTTGCAGGCCGCTGCATGACCACTCTGCCACCCCGCCAAGGGTGTTCTTCGAGCGAAGAAGCGGGATTATACCACCCCTTTCAGGTTCGTTCAATCCGGCAATTTCTGCCTGGAATTTTGCATGGAGTTCCTATAATGGACCATGCAAAGCGCTGACGAAAAACTGGAAATGCCGGACTATCTGAGAATCATGGCGGAAAACGACGCTTCCGATCTTTTCTGCAGTGCCGGCGCGCCGGTGCAAATCAAGATGGGAGGTAAGACCAGGCCGCTCGAAACCGAT
The DNA here is from genome assembly GCA_013044025.1 of Burkholderiales bacterium. Classification (GTDB taxonomy): domain Bacteria; phylum Pseudomonadota; class Gammaproteobacteria; order Burkholderiales; family JABEVD01; genus JABEVD01. Next base: position 2,135 of record JABEVD010000116.1, on the reverse strand, counting down.
CCCCTCCATCCCGGAGCGCCCCGTGCGCTCGCCTATTCGCTCATGACCGAAGCGCAAATCCTCGAATTCGAGGAAAAAAAGGAAATGAATCTCGGCATTTCGATGGGCGATGTGGGCAGGTTTCGCGTCAATGTCTATTTCCAGAGAAGCGAAGTCGCCATGGTGGTGCGCTATATCAAGAGCGACATCCCCACGCTGGAAACCCTGGGGCTGCCGAAAATCCTGAAAAGTCTCATCATGGAAAAAAGGGGCCTGGTCCTGATCGCAGGCGCGAGCGGCTCGGGGAAATCGACCACGCTCGCTTCCATGATCGATTACCGCAACGAAATCCAGTCCGGCCACATTCTTTGCATCGAGGATCCGATCGAATTTCTGCACAGGCATAAAAAATCGGTCGTCGATCAGAGGGAAGTCGGGATCGACACCGACTCCTTCGAAAACGCGCTGAAAAACGCAATGCGGGAAGCGCCGGACGTCATCATGATCGGCGAGATCCTGGACAGGATGACCATGCAACATGCGATCACCTATTCCGAAACCGGGCATCTGTGCATTTCCACCCTGCATGCGAACAACGCAAACCAGGCCATCGACCGGATCGTGAATTTCTTTCCGGAAGATTCCAGATCCCAGCTTTTGCTGGATCTCTCGCTGAACCTGAAGGCGGTCATTTCGCAGCGGCTGATTTCTGCCAGGGGAGGGGGGCTGATTCCTGCAATGGAAATCATGCTGGGCACCCCTTATGTCTCCGAACTGATCCGCAGGGGCAGCATGGACGAAATCAAGGCGGTGATGGCCAAAAGCACGGATCCGAGCGTCTGCACTTTCGATCAGTCCCTGTTCGAACTGTATTCGAACGGAAAAATCAGTCTGGAAGACGCGCTTGCCAATGCCGATTCCGCCACCGACCTGAAGCTCAGGATCAGGCTCTCCGAGCGCAATAAACCATGATCTGAAAATGGTTAAATAACCATAATAATCAAATTGTTATTTTTTTGGAAAGATGATGGCATAATTTCTTCTGCCGAAAGGCACGGAGCAAAATCATTAGACCAAATCAATTAGGAGATACAACCATGTTTGATGCAGTCCATTTCACGAATTCCATCGGCGTCGTCATCCTGCTCGCATTCGCGTTCGTCTATCTCGGAAGCAGCTACGCGCATCAGAAAAACGACTGATTCCGGCCCTGTCCCGAAAAAAGGCCCCGATCGGGGCCTTTTTTGTTGGTGCAAAAATCCTGCAATGGAAGGGCCGTATCATCGAGCGCACATGGTACAAGGAGATGCCCATGAACGAGCGTTTCGAGAGCATGACCAGGAAGGCCAGGGAAATGGCATTGAGCGGGGATTATGTCGACTCGCTTGCCATCGAGCTTGAGCTTCGCAGGAAGGGGTACCGGGAGGCGCGCGTCTGGATGAGGGATCTCACCATCCGCCTCGAATTCGACAGGCTGTGCTGGATCTCCCGCGAAGAGGGCGGAATCCGGAGCGCAGCCTGAATCATTCCCCGAGTAGCTCGCGGATCACCGTTCCGGCGAGCATCATGCCGAAGAGCGGGGGCATGTAGCTGATGGTTCCGTTCACGGCCCGGGGGCGGCCGTGTCCCGAGACGGGTTCCGGAGGAAGCGGGGCGCGGGGCTTTTCGTCGGTGTAAACCGCGATCACGCCGCGCTCCACACCGCGCTTTCTCAATCTCTTTCTCATCTGGCTGGCGAGCGGGCAGATCCTGGTCTCGGAAATGTCGGCCAGCCGGATCCTGGAAGGGTCCAGCTTGTTTCCGGCGCCCATGCTGGAGGCGACTTTCAGCCCCCTGTGGAAGCTTTCGGCAACCAGCGCCACCTTGCAGTTGAGGGAATCGATGGCGTCGATCACATAATCGGAATCGGCTGGAACGATTTCGTTGACGTTTTCCGGCGTGAGGAATCGCCTGTCCAGTTTCACGATGCATTCCGGATTGATGTCCTTGATGCGGGCGGCCATCAGTTCGGCCTTGGATTGTCCGATCGTGGAGAGAAGCGCGGGGAGTTGCCGGTTGATGTTGCTTGCCGCGACCACGTCGTGATCGAGCAGGGTGAGTCGTCCTATTCCGCCCCTTGCGAGCGCCTCCGCGCAATAGGATCCCACTCCTCCGAG
>JABEVD010000115.1 GCA_013044025.1 Burkholderiales bacterium | reverse complement strand
GGGAAATTCAGGAAGAGCCTTCCGATCAGGCTGGCAACGAAAATGAAATGCAGGATGCCGAAATAGATATAACTTTTCGGGAACATCGCATAGCTGCCGACCGTCACTGCCAGCGCTGCCGCAAGCAGTCTCGCCTGTCTTTTCCAGAAATGCCTGGATTCCATGCCGGAAGCGAGGACGAGGCTGGTTCCGACCAGAAGCAGGAAGAGGCTGACGATCAGCGCCCGCGAAGCCAGCCAGAACCGATCATGGTTCATGTCCTGATGGATGATTCCGAAATAATTGAGGTCGAAGCAGAAAGGGTAGGCGACCATCAGGATCACCGCGAATCCCCTTGCGGCATCGACGAGATGGATTCTTCTCAAAACAACCTCAGCGCGTATCTGCCTCCGCCCACGGCAGGGCCCGCCAGTCTCAGCAATTCGACAACGCCTTCGTTGCCGGACTGTCCGAACCCGGAAAACTGGACGCCCCCTTTTTTCGTCCAGGTCCCCTTTCCGGAAAGGGCAAGCGGTCCATTGACGGTTTCCAGTCCGATCTCGAATGTCGGACCCGTTCCCGTGATGGTGATTCTGTAGCTTCCCAGCGGATTGACATGGGAAAACGGGGAAGATGCATTTTCCCAAATGGCGGAAATTTGTCCCTTCGATCTGCTGGAAAAAAGAAAGTCCCCGGCACTGATCCTGATGTCGCCTTGTGGTCGAATGGCCTTCATCTGCCTGCTCATCCGGGCAAGGATGGATGCGGGAAGATCCAGCGAGACATTTTTCAATTCGATGCCGGAAGGGGTCGCCAGAATTTCCATTCCGGAATCGAAGCGGATGTGCAGCCTGGCGAGCAGAAGTTCCATGGGGGAGACCTTCCAGGACAGGGCGCCGCAATCCTGACCTGCGGCGCCAAGGGTTGCCGAGCCTTGCCAGAATGAGCCTCGGGCATTTGCCAGCCGGATGGTTCCGTTCGTGAAGTGTGCTGCAATCCTGTCCATGAAGGAGGCGGGAAGGGTCACCAGCAGAAAGCAGCAATAGAGGATGAATCCAATGGCGAGGCGCTTCATGAATTCGCCCCGAAAGTCGCATCGATTTTCACGTTCCCCTGATTGTTGAGTCTTCTGATCCTGGCCGATTCCAGTCTGACATGTTCGCGCTGTCCGAGTTGGTCCAGCCAGGAAACCCAGTTGTCGAAAGAGATGGAGGGGAATTGGGCATGAACATGCCCGTCAGGGCCGGCTTCGATTTCTCCGAGCGCGATGCCGGAAGATTTCGCAAGGGAGGCGATTGCCGTCTTGATGTCGCGGCGAAGAAGAGGGGTTGTCTTCTTCATGCCTTCCACTTCGGATGCTTCGCGGTGCATTTCAGCCACTTTCGAACGCATGGTGGGAAGTTCGGTCTTGAGCCGCCCGATGGCCTTTTGTCCCGGCTGCCAGACGAAAGCATAGAGGAAGCTTGCAAGGATGAAAATCGATGCGAAGATCAGGATCTTTCTCTCCCTTTCGACGCGCGCCATCCAGAATTTTTTCAGACTCTCCTTCATGCATCCCCCCCATCGATATGAATGGAGACGGCGATGTGTTCCCCCCTGGAATCCTGCTTCCTGATTTGCGCATGGATGCCCGCCTTTTCGAGTCCATTCCTGAAATCGTCCAGCGCTTCCTTGCTCGGGAAGTCGAGCAGCAGGTCGATTCCATCCCTGGAATAATCGATGCCGGACAGGCTTTCAGGGGGAAGGCCGGCAAGCCGGGCTGAAACCGGTGCGAGAAGCGCCAGGAAATCGCCCGGTTGCCCCTCTCCGTTCGAGCGCCTCAGGTCTTCCAGCTTTCTTTGCATCTGCAGGGGCGCGTCCACGACGACCCTGGCGTCCGGAAAGCTTTTTCTGAAGATGTGATCCATTTCGGCGAGCAGGGCATGTTTTTCATGGGCAAGACTTCCCCACTGGTAGAGCGTCGATGAAAGCTGGAACAGGATCATCAGGATGGAAAGTAAAAAGGCGGGCCTGTAGAGATGCCAGTCGAATTTTTTCGCATTCCTCGAATATTCCCCGCCGAAAAGGGGCGTGCCATTACCGGTCGCGAGCTTCCAGTCCCATCCCATCCCCTTGTGACAGGCAATGCCGAGTTCCGCCTGCCATTTGTCCAGATCAGGCATCTTGCCGGCATGAACGAAGATCCCGGAAGGTCTTCGTTCCGACTGCAGGGCCAGGCGGAGACCGACAGGGGGGGCAAGGCCGTTCGAATCGATGGCATGGGCCGAATCCTCGCCAAGCTTCAGGAATCCGCCCGATTCATCCAGGAAGAGCGACCATGATTCCTTCTGCAACGGGGGCATCAGCGATTCTGCGAACATCCTGGCAGGGAGTATGCCGGCATTCTCGAGGCCGGAGAGCAGATTTTTCATCCATTCCTTGTCGATGACGGCGAGCAAGGTCTTGCCATCGGAAAGTTTTTTGACCGGCAGGACGCGGTTTTTCTCGGGGTCGGAGATGAGCGAATCTTCGATGGCGAAGGCGGCGATTTCGGACAAGCGTTTGGACTTCGGCAGCGCTGCATGGATCAGGAGGACTTTTGCAGCGGGCAGAACCAGTTCACATTCGTCGTGATCCGGATAAGGTGCATCGCATCCCGAAGAAAGGATTTGAGCATTTTCCACAAGCGCCCATTCCATCGAGGAAGCCGGCCTGATTCTCAGAATCTTCATGACGATTGCCAAACCTTGCTGGGCCAGGCTGAACCTTCACGGTCCAGAAGCGTGTGCATGATGACCCTGGTCTTCCCCTGAGTCACTTTCACGGTGACCAGGAAGAACTGGCTTGCCACTGTGATTTCGCCGTTCGGGACCACGATGTTCTTGGCCTGGATTCTCGAAGCAAAATCGTCGGTGGTTGCAAAATAATTCTGGGTGCGACTGGTCACGAGTTGTTGGGCCATGTTCAGCGTCAGGCCCGGGACGATCGCCGAGAGCACTTCGGGTGGTGCCGTGTTGACGTTGATTTGGGTGAATGCTGGAAGAACGGACACGAAGGGCCTCAATTTTTCTATGGTTGGCTCATCGAAACCTGCTATGTCGTAAAGGTCTTCGATCACGACAAGCGGCATATTAGCTGCCCGGTAAGGATCAGGCAATCCGATGTAGTAGTTATTTTCGGCTCCGCCCGGACTTTGCGCCTCGCTGTCCGCATCGATCCAGTCCGCGACTGCTTGAGCGAGATCGGGGTTGAGCTGCAGCAGGATCAGGAGTCTTCTGAAATTGTCGAGTTGAGCGGGATCCGTTTTTCCGTTGATGGCCAGATTGTTGAGGTTGAATAGCCCTTGCTGGTCGGTTATGTACCCGGAAATTTCACCTCCATCCACCGGAATGGGGGGGGGGGACGGTGGCCCATGCTTCTCCCAGGTAATCCACGGTATTGTGCTTGGCATCGTCGTTGAGCACGGCCGAAGCGAAATCGGTTGCGGAAAGAGCGAGCCATTTCGCTTCGGTCCGATTTTGTACGCTCTCCAGTCTGCGGGTACGGTTCGCCTCGCTCGATGCGAGGGATGCGGCCAGGATGGCTGCCAGTGCCACGATGAGGATCGCCATGACGATGGCTGCACCGGATTGCTTCATAGCAGAGAGAAGATGCGCACGATTTTTTCCCCGGAAAGGAGCGTCAGGGTGGCTTCTACAGCTTTCGGTCTCGGCTGGTTGGGGAGCGGCCAGATGGTTGCCCAGTTGTCGTTGATGGCCAGATACCTGAACCTCAAATCCGCGACATGGTCGAGAAGGGTGTAGACGGCGGGCTGGGTGCCGGGAGCCTGGTCGAGATGAGCCCAGATGATTTCCTCCACCCTTCCCTGATTGAACCTGTAGCCAACCCGTTCTGGCGGATTTCCTTCCGCGCCGAGTCGGGTGAAAAGCAGGTTTGCGTCGAAGGAATCGGAATAGTTCTCCTTGCCTATGAATTCAGGTTGAAGTGCTCCGGATGCATCGATCACCGGGCGGTGTGCGAGGTTGGAAAGATCGTGGTCCAGTCTTGAAAAGAGCAGGGAGATGTCGCGCCATTTCCTGTTTTCGCTGTCGACCTGTTTTTTCGCTTTCAGAACGGAATCCAGTCCTCTGAAGGCCATGACCGAAATCAATGCCAGAATGACCAGGGCAATGAGCAGTTCGATCAGGGTGAAGCCCTTGTTCATGGCATGGGGCGGGTCAGATATCCGGTCAGTTCGTTGGAGAGCTGCCCTGCGGAGACATGCACCACGACCTTCTTGAACAGCGGATTGGGCGTGTCGGTGATTTCCTCGTGCCAGGAAAAATCCATGCCATCCTGGGTTTCATGTCCGTCCAGGACGCCGGCGATCGGCCAGGTCTGAAAGGCCGTGAGTTCGGCCATGCGATTTTGCGCCACCCATCCAGCAAGGAGACGCTCCTTCAGTTCGAATGCATTTCCTGCAGCCGATGCGGAAGCTCGCAGAACGGCGGTCATGGCGATTGCGATGATGGCGAGCGCGATCAGAACTTCGAAAAGAGTGAATCCCTTGTTCATTTCACCGACATTCTGTTCAATGCATCGCTTGAAATGACCGATCTGGATCCATTTCTTTGGAGGGTGATTTCGAAGGGGCGATTGACGCCGGATGGATGAAAAATCATCCTTTCGCCCTCCGGGAGCAAGACGCCACCCACCTTCACCTGAACGAAGCTGACCCCGTTTTCAAGTGCGCGACTGCGATAGAGATCATCGTCGGTGATCGGTTGCCAGGATCCGTCTTCAGCTTTGCGCCAGAACGAGTAGGCATTGTTCTGTTCGGACCAGGCAATGGTCTGCACGCTGTCCTGGGCATCTTCCGAGGTGGTTTCGAGCAGATCGGCAAGTCTGGCTGCCTCCATTTTTGCGGCCTGCCGGTTGTCCGGTGAAATGTTTGCGGCCACGACTGCAGTTGCAACGCCGATCACGAGCAGAACGACCAGGATTTCAACGAGTGTGAAACCGCGCTGCCTAAAGATTCCAGGATCCGATGTCGGCGTCATGGCCTTCGCCACCCGGAGCGCCGTCGGCACCGAAACTGAACACGTCCACCTTGCCGTGAAGCCCAGGGCTCAGGTACTGATAGGGCTTGCCCCAGGGGTCGACTGGAAGATGTTCCAGATAACCTCCATCCTTCCAGTTGGGCGGTATGGGGGGGGGTGGATGTCTTCTGGACCAGCGCCTGCAGTCCTTGTTCGGTGGTCGGGTAAGCATGATTGTCCAGCTTGTACAACTTGAGCGCCTGCATGATGCTGCCGATGTCCTGTTTCGCGGCGACGATGCGTGCGTCGTCTGGACGGCTCATGATTTTGGGAACGATGAGAGCGGCCAGGATGCCGATGATGACGATGACCACCATGATCTCGATCAGAGTGAAGCCCTTTTGCAATCTGCCCATCATACCTGCCCGTATCGGTTAAAATAGCGCAATCCATTCCATGGCCGATATTATGAGGCATGTGTTCTTATCTCTGCAACGGCAATTGGCCTGGCTCGGGAATGCCGGCGTGCTGACCTCTTTTTGCTTTCTTGCTGCCCGCAGCACATGGATTCTGCTTTCGCCGGGCGAAGTGGTGCTGTTGCCGCGATCCCATGTTGTTTCGAACCGTGATGTCGATGCTGTCGAGGCTGCCCATGTTTTCGGGGAGGGAAAGGAGGTGGCTGCAGAGCTTCCTCCCGGACTGAGGCTGGACGGAGTCTTCACCCCGGGAAAGGGGAGTTCCGGGGCGGCCATTTTTGTCAGCGCAGTCAGGGGCAGTCAGGTCGTTCTGGCAGGCGAGGAAGTTTCTCCCGGATTCTTTCTCGAGGAAGTGGCGGGCGATCATGTCGTTTTGAAGCATGGAGCAACCACCGTGATGCTGAGGATCGAGAAGATCGCTCCAGAGGTCGATCTCGGCATCAAATAACTGTGATAACATCACCACATTTTTCGGAAGCATCTCGTGATCCGGCAACTGAAGAAACTTTTAATCATCTTCTGCATGACTGCGGTTCTGGCTCATGCCGAGGATGACAAGGTCACGCTGAATTTCGTCAATGCGGACGTCATCTCCGTGATCAAGGCGGTCGGCAAGATCACGGGAAAGAATTTTCTCATCGACCCAAGGGTAAGGGGGACGATCAACATCGTTTCTTCCACCCCCGTATCCCGCTCCCTGATTTATCCAATCCTGCTGTCTGCATTGCGGCTACAGGGTTATGCCGCGGTCGAATCGAACGGGATCACCAAGATTCTTCCCGAAGCCGACGCCAAGCAGAATTCGGGCACTGTTTTCCTGGAGCGCAATCCTTCGCACGGCGGAGAGCTCGTCACCCAGGTCTATGCCCTGAAGAACCAGTCGGCAAGTCAGCTTCTTCCCGTCCTCAGGCCGCTGATCGCCCCCAACAATGCGATCACTGCCTACCCGAACGGCAATGCGCTGGTGATCACCGATTATTCGGACAATCTGAAGCGCATCGACAGCATCCTCGATGCCATCGACCAGTCGGGCGGACCTGAAATCGTGCCCCTGCTTCATGCATCGGCCTTCGACCTTGCCCAGACTGTCAACAAGCTGATGAACGACGGCGTCGTCGATGCCGGTCAGCGGATCTCGGCAGTGGCTGACCCCAGAACCAACAGCCTGTTGCTCAAATCGGGAAGCCCCGCCATGATCAACATGGCGAGAAATCTTGCGATAAAACTCGATGGAGAGACTGGCGAAACAGGCAACATGCATGTCGTCTATCTCAGGAATGCCACGGCTTCCAGTCTGGCAAAGACGCTCGCCGGTGCGCTGACCGGACAGGCGCCGGCGCCTTCCGGAACCCCCGGGCAATCTGCATCGCCAGCTCCTTCCGGCAAGGGCAGCATGATCGAGGCGGATCCGGATGCCAATGCGCTCATCATCACTGCGCCGGAGGCGGTCTACAACAACCTTCGTGCGGTGATTGACAAGCTGGATGTCAGGCAGGCCGAAATCTATGTCGAGGCGATGGTTGCCGAAGTCAGTGTGGACAGGGCTGCAGAATTCGGTATCCAGTGGCAGTACCTGAACGGGGTCAATGGCTCCACCGCGAACATCATAGGCGGAACGAATTTCGGCACGCCAGGAGGCGGTGCGAACATCATCAGCAATGCAACCAACCTCGGGTCAGTCGGGCAAGGCCTCAACATCGGCATCATCAAGGGGCAGGTCAACATACCCGGTGTGGGCCAAATACTGAACCTCGGGCTGCTGGCCAGAGCCTTGCAAACGGACGCCAACGCGAACATTCTTTCCACCCCGAATTTGCTGACCCTGGACAACGAGCAAGCGAAGATCGTCGTCGGCCAGAACGTTCCCTTTGTAACCGGCTCCTATGCGCAGACTGGCGGAGCTACGACGGCCACTCCATTTACCACCTATCAGCGCCAGGATGTCGGACTGATGTTGAAGATCAAGCCGCAGATCTCGGCAGGCAATATCGTCAGGCTGAAGATATATCAGGAAGTTTCCAGCGTCGACCCGACCACGCTGAACAATCCTGCAGGTCCTACCACCAACAAGCGCTCGATCGATTCGATGGTCGTGGTCGATGACGGTCAGATCATCGTTCTGGGCGGATTGATCCAGGACTCCATTTCCGACAACGTGAGCAAGGTTCCGGTTCTTGGGGACCTTCCATTTCTGGGCAATTTCTTCAGCTATCGATCACGTACCCACAACAAGACCAACCTCATGGTGTTTCTGTGTCCGCATATCCTGCGCAATGCGAAATCGTACGAGGGGCTGACTTCAGAGCGCTATGACTATATCAGCGGGGCGGAAAAAAAGTCTCAACCGGCGCCGAGCTTTTTGATGCCTGACATCCGGACGCCTGTCCTGCCCCCCATGAAAAAGTGAAGCCATGCAGGCCAAGAAGCTGATCCCCTATTCCTTTGCCCAGGCGAAGGGGGTTTTCGTCTCCAGCGTGGGTGATGGCTATGCCGAAATCTGCCTGAGGGAAGGAACCGGCATCGAGACGCTTGCAGAGACGAGGCGTTCCCTTGGTCTTCCGGTCCATGCAACCGTCCTGGACGGGAAATCGTTTGACGTAAAACTTTCCGAAATTTATTCGCAGACCGATTCGGCCGCCCTCGACGACTTCGAGCAGCATATCGATCTTTCGAGAATGATCGAGGAAATGCCCAGGATCGAGGATCTTCTGGAGACCGAAGGAGACGCGCCCGTCATCAGGATGATCAATGCGCTGCTCACGCAGGCGCTCAGGGAGAATGCGTCCGATATCCACATCGAAATCTTCGAGAACCGCTCGGTCGTCAGGTTCAGGCTGGACGGCACCTTGCGCGACATCGTCGAGCCGCATCGCGCCCTGCATGCCGCTCTGGTCTCCAGAATCAAGATCATGGCGCAGCTCGACATTGCCGAAAAAAGGCTGCCCCAGGACGGCAGGATCGCTCTCAGGATTGCCGGAAAACCGGTCGATGTCCGGGTTTCGACCCTGCCAACCGGGCACGGCGAGCGTGTGGTCATGCGATTGCTCGACAAGGAGGCGGGCAGGCTCGATCTGGCCAGACTGGGGATGAGCGACGAGGCGCTTGCCGGGGTGAACGGATTGATCAATCAGCCCCACGGCATCTTCCTCGTGACCGGTCCGACCGGATCGGGCAAGACGACGACATTGTATGCTGCGCTCTCCAGGCTCGATTCCCTGGCGATGAACATCATGAAGGTCGAAGATCCGATCGAGTATGATCTGGACGGCATCGGGCAGACCCAGGTCAACCCGAGGATAGACATGAGTTTTGCCAAGGCGCTGCGCGCCATTCTCAGGCAGGATCCCGATGTCATCATGATCGGTGAAATCAGGGACCTCGAGACGGCCCAAATCGCCGTTCAGGCCAGCCTCACCGGGCACCTCGTTCTGGCCACGCTGCACACCAACGATGCGGCGAGTGCGGTCACCCGGCTGATCGACATGGGGATAGAACCTTTTCTGCTTGCGTCGAGCCTGGTCGGGGTGCTCGCGCAAAGGCTGGTGCGCAGGCTGTGCAAGTCATGTGGCGGTTCCGGCTGCAAGTCCTGCGAAATGAGTGGGTACAAGGGCAGGACAGGCATCTACGAGCTGATCGTTGTCGATGAAAAGCTGCGCAGATTCATCCACGACGCATCCTCCGAACAGGACATCCGTTCGCATGCCGATGCTTCCGGAATGAAGAGTCTGAGGCAGGATGGCATGCGCTGGGTGGAGCGTGGAGAAACTTCGCTGGAGGAGTTGCTGCGAGTGACGAAGGACTGATGCATGGCCGCCTTCAGGTATGAGGCCGTCGATCGGAATGGGCATGTCTCCAGAGGCGTGCTCGAAGTGGACACGGCGCGTCAGGCAAGAGCCCATTTGAGGGCAATGGGGCTCGTTCCTGTTCAGGTCCACCCGGTTTCGGAGGAGAGCGCTTCCGGAAATTCATTTCTGAAGAAGCGTTTTTCCTCTCCCCAGTTGAGCCTCTTCACGAGACAGTTTTCGACGTTGCTTGCAGCCGGGCTTACCGTGGAGGCTGCGCTGAATACGCTGGTCGAACAGGCCGAAGGCGAATATGCGAGACAGATCGTCGCGGGGGTCAGGGCGGAAGTATTGTCAGGCCAGACCCTGGCGCGTGCGCTTGGAAAATACGGCAGGGCCTTTCCGGAAATTTATCGGGCACTCGTTCATGCCGGGGAGGAATCGGGCGAACTCGGGGAAGTGATGCTGAGGCTCGCCGATTACGTCGAGAGCCGCAATGCTCTTCGCCAGAAGGTGATGCTTGCCTTTCTCTATCCGGTCGCGGTCACGCTCGTTGCGATCTCGGTGATCACGGGTCTTCTCGTGTATGTCGTTCCCCAGGTCATCGGGGTGTTCAGGCAAAGCCACCAGTCTCTTCCGTATCTGACCAGAGCGCTCATCGCATCGAGCGATTTCATGAGGGCCACGGGTTGGTACTGGCTGGCATTGCTGGCATCGGGAATATGGGCTTTCAGGCGAGCGCTCCGCAATGAAGACTTGCGTTACCGCTGGCACGGCTTTCTCCTCAGGCTGCCTGTCGCGGGAAAGCTCATCAGGGGACTGAACACGGCAAGATTCGCCAATACGCTTTCCATCCTGGTCGGAAGTGGCGTACCGCTCATCAAGGCCCTGCAGGCAGGCTCCATGGTCGTAACGAACCTGCAGTTGCGCGCTTCCATCGAACATTCCGTGGATCTGGTGAGGGAAGGAGTGTCGTTGAGTCGTGCGCTTTCGGAAGGAAAGAAATTCCCACCCATGCTCATCCATCTGATCGCAAGCGGCGAATCAAGCGGCAGGCTCGCGCCCATGCTCGAGCGGGCGAGTCGACAGCAGGAGCTTGAGATGGAGGGGAGGACCGCCTGGCTTACAGGTCTGATGGAGCCCATACTCATCGTGACGATGGGCGGCGTTGTGCTCCTCATCGTATTGGCCATCATGCTTCCCATAATCGGGATGAATCAGCTCGTGCGCTAGCAGCCAATCCGCCTCAAAGCGCCTCGTCCAGCATCCACTCGCAGGCTTTTTCCAGGTTGCGCGTATAGCGCACCGTGTCGAAAAGCGGCATGGTGTTGCGGTTGGCGGCGATCTTTTTCCGGAACGATGCGAGTCTTTCCGGTTGCAATGCGAGTTCCAGTGCAAGGCTCCTGTATTCGGCAAGGGAATGGGTGATGAGCTCGGGGATGCCGAGCGCGCGAAGTTCGCTGCCCGAGGTTTTCGAGGCGAAAGTCCTGCCCGATACGGTGACCACGGGCACGCCGACCCAGAGCGATTCGATGCAGGCTGCGCTCGAATTGCAGGGGGAAGTGTCGAGGAAAAGATCGGCGCACTGCAGCCTCGTCTGATGGTCGTGGTGGGAAGAGAGCCATTTCGCGAAGACGATCCGCTCCTTTCCGATTCCCCTGTTTTGCGCTTCCAGAAGGAGGTTTCCTTGCGCTTCGCGGTGTTCTGCAGCGATCCAGAGCACGCTGTCCGGCACGCTGCGCAGCAGATCGCACCAAACGTCGAAGAGCTGCGGGGTGATCTTGTAGGTTCTGCCGAAGGAAGCGAAAACGAAGGCATTTTCGGGCAAACCCCAATCCCTGCGCGAAGGGGAGGGAAGATGCGAGGACCCTCCCGCCGGCATGAAGGAGTCCGGCAGGAAAGCCAGTCTTTCCGAATAATATTCGAGCTGCCAGGGCGGAACGAGGTGCTCGTCTGCAATCAGAAAGTCGATGTAATCGGCGCCGGAAGTGCCGTGAAAACCGAGGTGGCTGACCTGGACCTTCGCGGGACGCAGGGCCATGATGTCTCCGATGGTGTCGCTGGTGTGCCCGGCGAGATCGATCAGGATGTCGATTCCGTCTGCGAAGATTTTTCTGGCCGCTTCTTCGGCAGAAAGGTTTCCGATCTTGGAAAACTCGTCGAAATCCTGTTCCATACCCACCCGGTGCGCGCCCAGATCATGGAAGGTGCAGGAATAGCCGCACACATGGTAGCGTTTTCTGTCGTGCAACCCGATGACATCCTGCAGCAGCCTCGCGGCAGGATGATCGCGGAAATCCACGGAAAGATAGCCGATCCGCACCTTTCCCCCTTTTCTCGGCTCGAAGGCGAAGCCGAGATTCTCCCGGATCGATGCGAGATGGGTATTGCGGCTTTTCGTCCATTTTTCCGCAACCAGACGCTGCTCCATCGCGGTCGTTCCGGGGAGGGCGACGAAATGCATGGGGTGCACCGGATCTCCTTCATCCGAAATGCCGCGGCGGATGGCCGAAGCCAGCATTTCCAGTTCGTTCCACTGGCACAATTGCTGGAGCTCGAAGGCGAGCCCGGATTTCGCCGCAACCGATGGATCGAAAGAGACCAGCTTGCGGTAGCAGGAAATCGCATCCGGATGCCTTCCCCGCAAGGCATACAGTTTCCCGAGGCTGGAAAGCGCATCTTTCAGCGTGGATTCGGAGTTCAGCACCTTCAGCAGGCTTTGTTCCGCCTCTTCGTAGCGGCCGAGATTCGTCAGGGTCTCGCCCAGCAACCGGTGGGCTTCCGGAAATTCCGGCTTCAGCTCGATCGCGAGTTCCAGACGGTTCGCGGCTTCGATGTATTTTTTCTGCATTTGCAGAAGCCTGCCCAGATCGTAGAATCCTTCGGCATGATCCGGGCGCAGGGAGACGACCTTGCTGAAGCAATTCTCCGCCTCGCTGCAGCGGCCGAGCTCGTAGAGGGCGGCTCCCCGCAATTTCCACGCAATAAGGTTTTCAGGACGATACTGCAGGGCCATTGCGGAATGGACCAGGGATTCCTCGAATTTTCCTTCCTGCAGGCAGGATTTTGCCCTGGCGAGATGCGATTCCACTTCGTCGGGAACGGATCTCTTCCGCCCTTCTGGAGAGGGCGTTTTGCCGAAGAGCACTTGCCGGATGTCCTGCAGCTTCATGGTTCACTCTTGCGCATTGGAAATCGAAGTCTATATTGAAAGGTTACAACAAATCCTGTCGGAACTGGACTGAATCCAGAATATCGGGTCCGGTTCGCTGGAATTCAAGTCCTGGTGGAAAACGTTCCCCATAATCCCTATAATGAAATCGAGAGCAGTAAAACAATGCAGGGATACCGCCATGAACACGACAGAATCAAAAGAAAAACTGATTGCCGATTTCAAGGTCGTCGTTGCCGACGCAGAGGCGCTGCTTCAGGCCACGGCGAGCGAAACCGGCGAAAAGCTGGGTGAAGCCCGCGCGAAACTCGAGAAGAGGCTGGAAGAAGCAAGGGGCCGTCTCAGGGAAGCGGAGGGCGTGCTGCGCGACAAGGGGCAGGTAGCGGCCGATGCGGCCGACGGCTTCGTCCGGGATAATCCGTGGAAATCCGTTGGGATCGCTGCAGGTTTCGGTCTCGTGATCGGCATGCTGATCGGGCGTCGCTGAGATCCATGGGGGGGGCGGCCTTCTTTCTTCGCTGAAGAGGCTGCTCGCAACCTCCATCGGCATCGCGAAAACCAGGGCTGAACTCCTTTCGGTCGAATTCGGGGAGGAAATCGCACGGCTTACCAGGCTTTTCCTGCTGGCCGTGCTCGCGCTGTTCTTTCTCGGACTCTCCGTCGTGCTGTTTTCTGTCCTGATCGTGGTGGCTTTCTGGGACGAAAACCGCCTTCTCGCCCTCGGAATGCTGGGAACGCTTTTCGCTACTTCGGGCGCATTCGCTGGTTTCCTTTTCCTTGCCAAAGCGAAGCAAAAGCCTGCGCTTTTTTCGCAGAGCCTCTCCGAGCTTTCGAAGGATCTGAAAGAGCTGGAATGAATTCCGTCGAACTCGCCAGAAGAAGGGAACAACTCGTCGCAAGGTGCGCGAGGGAGCGGCAAGAATTCGCCCGCGATGCCGCGGTGCTCGAGGCCCCTCTCGCGGTTGCGGACAGGGGGATGGATTTCGTGCGCTATCTTGCTGCGCATCCCGTGATTCCCGCCGCAACTGCCGCCGCATTCGTCCTCCTTCGTCCGGCTCGCGCCATCCGCTGGATGAGACGCGGCTGGTTTTTCTGGCGCATCTACAGGAATGCGCGGGAAATGCTGCTCGGCGATGCCTGAGCGAAACCAAGGAAAAAGTTCAATTGAAATACAGGGATCTCCGGGATTTCATCGCGCAGCTCGAAGCGCGTGGTGAATTGAAGCGCGTCAGGAAGGAAGTCGATCCCGAACTCGAAATGACCGAAATCTGCGACCGGGTATTGCGGGCGGGCGGGCCTGCGATCCTTTTCGAAAATCCGAAAGGATCGAAAATTCCGGTCCTCGCCAATCTCTTCGGCACGCCGCAGCGGGTCGCGCTCGGCATGGGCGAGGAAGATGTGCTCGCGCTTCGCGAAGTGGGAAAGCTGCTCGCCTACCTCAAGGAACCAGAGCCGCCGAAAGGGCTGAAGGACGCATGGGAAAAGCTTCCTGTTTTCCGGCAGGTGCTCAACATGTCGCCGAAAGTGCTGAAGCACGCGCCCTGCCAGGAAGTGGTATGGGAAGGAAGCGAGGTCGATCTTTCCCGCCTGCCGATCCAGAAATGCTGGCCGGGCGACATAGCTCCCCTCATCACCTGGGGGCTCGTGGTAACCCGGGGACCTGCGAAACCCCGCCAGAATCTCGGCATCTACCGCCAGCAGGTGATCGGAAGGAATCGGGTGATCATGAGGTGGCTCGCCCATCGGGGCGGGGCGCTCGATTTCAGGGATCATCAGCAGGCGCATCCTGGAAAACCTTTTCCGGTTGCAGTGGTGCTGGGCGCAGATCCGGCAACCATCCTGGGCGCGGTCACCCCGGTTCCGGACAGCCTGAGCGAATACCAGTTCGCAGGCCTCCTCAGGGGCTCGAAGACCGAACTCGTGAAATGCATCGGATCCGATCTGGAAGTGCCTGCGAGCGCAGAGATCGTGCTCGAAGGGGCGATCCATCCGGGCGACACCGCGCTCGAAGGTCCTTACGGTGACCATACCGGCTATTACAACGAGCAGGACTCTTTCCCGGTTTTTACCATCGAGCGCATCACCATGCGGCGAGATCCGGTCTATCACAGCACCTATACCGGAAAGCCTCCTGACGAGCCGGCCATTCTGGGGGTCGCGCTCAACGAGGTGTTCGTGCCGTTGTTGCAGAAACAGTTTACTGAAATCACCGATTTCTACCTTCCACCGGAAGGATGCTCCTACCGGCTCGCCGTGGTTTCGATCAGGAAGCAGTATCCGGGGCACGCCAAACGCGTCATGTTCGGCATCTGGTCATTCCTGCGTCAGTTCATGTACACGAAATACATCGTGGTGGTGGACGATGACATCGATATCCGCGACTGGAAGGAAGTGATCTGGGCGATCACGACCAGGATGGATCCGGCCCGCGACACCCTGCTGGTCGAGAACACCCCGATCGATTACCTCGATTTCGCCAGTCCCGTGTCGGGGCTCGGCAGCAAGATGGGCATGGACGCCACCAACAAGTGGGCGGGCGAGACTTCCCGCGAATGGGGGACGCCGATCGTCATGGATGAGGAAGTGAAAAGGAAGATCGATTCGATCTGGGGCGAGCTCGGTCTCTAGCGCAGCAATTCGAACAGGCTGATGACGATTTCGAGCAGGATGAGTCCGATGACATACCATTCGAGCTTGTGGAGCTGTTTGGTGTCCCAGATGTCGGAGAGGGATTGGGCGGTGTCGGAGATCAGGCCGAGCTTCCTGTCGAGCGCGGCCTGTCTTTCCTTGAGTTCGTATTCGTCTTCCAGGCTCGCGTAAAGCCCTTCGAGCTGGGGATTGTCCCAGAGGATTTCCGGCTTGTCGCCGATTTCGGCGCGGCCGACCATGCGATGCTCGATGAGCAGCATTGCGCCGATTTTCGAAAGAAGCTGCTTCGAATCCGCGCTCACCTTGCCGCGCGTGGCGAGTTCCTGGGCGAGCGGTTCGATCTTGTCGAATTCACTGGCCACCTTCTTTTCGTAAAGGGAGAGCACCAGGCTCTTGCTCAAGGCATCTGCGATCACCTGCAGTTTTTCCAGAGAGATTCCGTCGAGAAAGACCGCGCCGCTTTGCACGCCGACCCCCTTGCGCCCGGAATGGATTTCCATCTCCTCGATTTCGGGGGCGGGATAGGGATTGGTGAGGAGGGGGCGGAGCGATTCCAGATGGCGCACTTCGGAGAGCGCATTTGCGCCGAACAGGACCGTGACCCCGTAACGGAATAGCACCGCGATCGCGCCGCTTTCGTCCGTTTCCACGGTGAGCGGAGTGGTGGCGAGGCAGTCCGCGATCTTGAAAGGCTTGAGATCGAGGCGGTCTCCCAGCAGGAGGGCGCGCGCTTTCAGGTCGGTGCGCTGGCTGAGCTGAAGTTCCATGAAAGTCTCGCGGCAATTTTCCGACAGTATATCCGGACAGGGCGGCGGGATGGATTGAAATTCGACTGCCGTGTTATAATCTTCGCGTTTATGGCGGGTCTCCCCGCATTGTACGGTAGTGAACCTGGTCAGGTCCGGAAGGAAGCAGCCACAGCTACTCTATGCAAGTGCCGGGGGTCGGGCTCGCCACCCTCATTGCGGAATGATTTATGAAGAAGAAAATACTGGTTTTGTCCTTCTTTCTTTTTCCATCTTTTGCCTTCGCGATCGACGGGGTCTCGGTCGAGGACGGTAATGGCATGGGTACGGACATGGTCCGCGCCGGCGTACAGTGGGATTGGCACAAAAGATGGCTTGAGTATGATGGTTGGCATCTCGGCGGTTACTGGGATGCTTCGCTTGGGCAATGGCGTGGGCATGCTGCGATCGGCAACAACCAGAAAATCACGGATTTTGGCTTCACTCCTGTATTCCGTTTCGAGCACGACCGCATAGCCGGAATTTTTCCATATGTGGAGGCTGCTGTGGGTTTTCACCTGATTTCCAGAACTTACATCAATGCGGACAGGAAGTTCAGCACGGCCTTCCAGTTCGGGGATCATGTCGGGGCGGGCATGCGTTTCGGTGGTCGAGGTCAATATGATCTGGAATACCGCTTCCAGCATATTTCCAACGGCAGCATCAAGCAGCCGAATCAGGGGATCAATTTCAACCAGATCCGCCTGGCTTACCATTTCTAAGTGACGACGACCCGGGTTCTCGCCAGAAAATGGCGTCCTAAAAGCTTTGCCGAGCTGACCGGGCAGGAACATGTGGTCAGGGCGCTCACCAACGCCCTGGTGCAGAAGCGGCTGCATCATGCCTATCTTTTTACCGGAACCAGGGGGGTCGGCAAAACCACGGTGGCGAGGATTCTCGCCAAGGCGCTCAATTGCGAGACCGGGATCACGCCCGAGCCCTGCGGCGTCTGTTCCGCCTGCGTCGAGATCGACGGAGGAAGATACGTCGATCTGCTCGAACTCGACGCGGCCTCCAACACCGGCATCGACAACATGCGCGAGGTGCTGGACAATGCCCAGTATCTCCCGACTTCCGGGCGCTTCAAGGTGTACATCATCGACGAAGTGCACATGCTCTCCACCAAGGCCTTCAATTCCATGCTGAAGACCCTGGCGGAGCCTCCCGAGCACGTGAAATTCATCCTCGCCACCACCGATCCCCAGAAGATTCCGGTCACCGTATTGTCCCGTTGCCTGCAGTTCAACCTGAAGCAGATCCCGGAATCCCTCATCGGGCAGCATCTGGAAAAAATCCTGCAGGCCGAGGAAATCGCGGCGGAGCCGGGCGCAATTCACAGGATCGCGCGCGCAGCCCACGGCAGCATGCGCGATGCATTGAGTCTCATGGACCAGGCGATCGCCTATTCCGGAGGCAAGGTGGAAGAAGAAATGGTCCGCAACATGCTGGGCGCGATCGACCAGGAATACCTTTATTCGATCCTGGATGCGCTCGCGGACCGGGACGGGGAGAGGCTTTTCGCGATCGCGCAGAGCATGGAAGCGAGGAGCCTCGAATATGACGCGGCGCTTCAGGATCTCGCATCCCTGCTGCACAGGGTGGCGCTCGCCCGGATCGTTCCCGCGGCACTTGACGAAGAGGGGGAAGAGCGGGAGAAGCTCGTCTCGCTTGCCGCGAGGATTTCCCCGGAAGACGTGCAGCTCTTCTACCAGTTCGCGATCCGGGGAAGGGAAGAGCTGGAACTCGCCCCGGACGAATATGCCGGTTTCTCCATGACGCTGCTCAGGATGCTCGCCTTTCTTCCCGGAATGGAAGCGACCCAGGCCGCACCTCCCTCCGGCAACCTGGAAGCGCCGAAGCGGAGCGAGCCTTCCCCGAAAGCGCCAGCGCCCAAACAGGAAATGCGGAAAGCGGCCGATTCGGGCGAATTCGACTGGGTATCGGTTTCCGCGAATCTGGGTCTATCCGGAATGGCGAAAATGCTCGCCCATCATTGCGCGCTGACTTCCTTTGAGAACGGGAAAATGGAATTTTCAGTACCGCCAGCGCACAGGCATCTTCTCGACAGGAGTTACCAGGACAGGGTGAAAGCGTCGATCCTCGAATATCTCGGGCGCCCGGTCGAGGTTTCCTTTTCCGTTGGGGAGGGGATCACCCCAGCGAAGGTCGAAGTGGACCAGAAGGAAGCGCGTCAGATGGAAGCGGTGGCATCCATCGAACAGGATCCCGGGGTGCGCAGGCTGGTCGAGAACTACGACGCGAAACTGATTGAATCATCGATTAAACCGATTTGAAGGAGAAATACCATGATGAAGGGCGGACTGGCCAACATGATGAAGCAGGCGCAGCAGATGCAGGAAAACATGAAGCGCATGCAGGAAGAACTCGGCAATGTCGAGGTGGAAGGGCAGGCGGGCGCAGGTCTCGTCAAGGTGACGGTGACCTGTCACCATGCAGTGCGTCGCGTTTCCATCGATCCTTCCCTGATGACGGACGACCGCGAAATGCTCGAGGATCTCGTCGCTGCGGCATTGAACGATGCGAACCGCAGGATCGACGCGACCATCCAGGAAAAAATGGGCGGACTCGGACTTCCTCCCGGATTCAAGCTGCCCTTCTGAGTGATGAAATCGCCTTCCGCACTCGACGAGCTCGTCGAGTCGCTTCGCTGCCTGCCGGGGGTGGGGCCGAAATCCGCACAGCGCATGGCCTATCATCTGCTTCAGCACGATCACAAGGGCGCGAAAAGGCTTGCAGTCGCATTGTCCGCTTCGCTCGAGAAGCTCCGCCACTGCAAAATGTGCAACAGCTTCACCGAGGAGGAAACCTGCGGGCTTTGCAGTTCGGCAAAGCGCGACCATTCCAGGCTTTGCGTGGTGGAGATGCCGCAGGATCTTTTGATGATGGAGCAGGCGCAATGCCATGACGGCCTGTATTATGTGCTGATGGGCAGGATTTCTCCGCTCGACGGAGTCGGCCCGCGCGAACTCCACCTCGAAAGACTGGCGAAGCGGGTGCGGGAAGGAGAAGTGCGCGAAGTGATCCTCGCCACCAATTTCACGGTGGAAGGAGAGGCGACCGCGCATTACATCGGCGAGATGCTGAAGAAGGAAGGAATCGCCGTGACGAGGATCGCCAGGGGCGTTCCGGTGGGAGGAGAGCTCGAGCATGTCGACAGCGGCACGCTCGCGCAGGCGGTTTTCGAGCGCAGGGGGATTTGATGGAAAAACAGAAACTGCACAAGATGCTCGCGCATTCCGGCGTGGGATCGAGGCGGGACATGGAAGAGGCGGTTCTCGCCGGGCGCGTGATGGTCAACGGCAAGCCTGCGGAAGTGGGCATGCGGGTCGGGCCCGAAGACATGATCCGCTTCGACGGACGGATCGTGAAGCTCAAATTCGGCGATCGCCTGCCCAGAGTCATGATCTATCACAAACCCGAAGGCGAGATCGTGAGCCACGACGATCCGGAAAAAAGGGCGAGCGTGTTCGACAAGCTGCCCAGGATGCGTTCGGCAAAATGGATTTCGATCGGAAGGCTGGATTTCAACACCAGCGGCCTGCTCATTTTCACCACGTCTGGAGAACTCGCCAACCGCTTCACGCATCCCGGATTCGAGGTCGAAAGGGAATATTCGGTGCGCATCCTGGGCAGACTCACGCCGGAGCAGGAGAAGGAAATCAAGTCCGGCATCGTGCTCGACGACGGCATTGCGAAAGTGGATGCCTTCGCCGACGAAGGCGGGGAGGGCGCGAATCACTGGTACCGGGTGATTCTGAAGGAAGGAAGGAACCGGGTGGTGCGGCGCATATTCGAAGCGCTCGGACTCACCGTGAGCCGACTGATCCGCACCCGTTTCGGCCCCGTGGTGCTGCCTTCGAGGGTGAAGCGCGGCATGACCCTGGAACTGCCGGAAGACGAAGTCGCGGCTCTCATGAAGTGGGCGGGCCTTGCCGTCCCCGAGCCGAAACCCCGCCCTGCGAAGCGCCCGGTAAGGCGCTGATCCGATAACCGGCAGATTCGCGGAACCTGCCTCCAGGCGACCGGGTTATCCTGAAGCTGGCGAGATGAGCGAATCGCGCAATTTGCAGATTCCGGCGAATTGAAGGTTCAGGAGAGCAGGCTCGAATCCATGCGGACGCAATTTCTGCCCGCATGCTTCGCGGCATACAGGGCATTGTCGGCGCGCTTGACCAGAAAATCGATTTTCGAGTCGGAATCGAGCAGCCATGTCCCCCCTATCGAAACCGAGAAGGAAAGGCTTGCGCCCTGACCGATGTCGACCTCGATTTCGGAAAGCGCGATCCTGAGGCGTTCCGCCGCATCCATCACATGACTTCCGCTGATTCCGGGGAGCAGTACGACGAATTCTTCTCCTCCCCAGCGACCGATGATGTCGATATCGCGCAGGATTTTCAGGGTGCATCTTCCCAGTTCCCTGAGAACGGCATCTCCCGCATCGTGCCCGTAGCTGTCGTTCACAAGCTTGAAATGATCGACATCGAACATCAGAAAACCGAGAGGCTCATGCAGCCGCTTGCTGCGGGATATTTCCCTTTCGGCCAGTTCGAGAAAATAGGCGCGATTGTCGAGTCCGGTGAGCAGATCGTAATGAGCCTGAACCTCCAGCTTGCGCTCGAGTTCCTTGCGGATGGTGATGTCTTCGAGCACCCAGATGCTGCCGAGAGACAAATCCGACGGGGAAATGGCCTTGCCTGACATGTTGATCCAGATGCCATGACCGTCGCGATGGCGCATTTCCAGCTCGGACTGATAGGTGCCGCCCAGCGTCAGGACAGGATAAGCGCCTTTGCCGAAAACATCGTAATCCTGATCCGATTGGAAGAACATTCTTGTCGGCTGATCGGCCATTTCCTCCGGACTGTAGCCGAACAATTCTCCCATACGCTTGTTGGCCCAGACCTGTATCCTGTCCTTGACGAAAGTGATCGCCACGCTCGAGCCGTCGAGGATGGTCTGGAGTTCGACCGCCCTGTCATGGAGCATTCTCTCCAT
>JABEVD010000114.1 GCA_013044025.1 Burkholderiales bacterium | reverse complement strand
CGGATGCCGCGGTGATCGGCGATTTCAATACCGGGAATTCGGGAAGCAACGACAAATTCGTCTTCATGCCGCTCGCCCTTGCGCAATCCCTGTACGACGCGGAAAACGCGGCAGACCGGATCACGGTGCTGCTCGACGACTCCGGTAAGACCGAAATCGTGCGGGACCGTCTCCTGAAAAAACTGAATGAAGCGGGATTCGACGTGGAAATCCGCACCTGGCGGGAATTGTCCGATTTCTACAATCAGGTGCACCGCATGTTCGACACGATTTTCGGCTTCATTTTTTCCATCGTGCTGACGGTGGTGGTGATGAGCGTGGCCAATTCCATGGGCATGACCGTGATCGAACGCACCCGGGAGATCGGCACGCTGCGCTCGATCGGGCTCAAGCGGGGAGGCGTGGTGCGACTTTTCGCGATGGAAGCGCTCCTGCTGTCCGCGGCAGGCGTCCTCGCCGGCTTCGCGCTGGCGCTCCTGGTGCGCCAAGGCGTCAATGCCGCGCATTTCTCCTATTTTCCGCCCGGAAGCTCGGCAACGGTGCCGCTCGCGGTCGATCTCGATCCCGGAAAAATCGCAGTTGCGGCGCTTACCATGCTCTCCGTGGGCACCGCTGCTGCGCTGTTTCCGGCGATTCGCGCGGCTGGAAAACCCATCGTGGAGGCGCTCGGCCATGTCTGAATTTCTTCCTCTCGTACTTCTCTTCTGCTGCGCGGTCGCCATCGCTTCCCCAGATCCCCGGGAACTGCTCGCGCGATCGGACCATGCGCGCGGCGGCGGATTGCCCGGAATCGAATGGGAGATCCGCCTCTCCTCCTGGAACGGGAACAGGCAGGAGGAACCGCAGCGCCTCGTCGTGAAAGCGATCGACGATGCGAGCGTCGCCGAAACCCTGGAGCCTTCCCGGTTTCGCGGCTCCAGATTGCTCCAGGTGGGGCGGAACATGTGGCTCTACCGCCCCGGGCTCTCCAAGCCCATTCCGATTTCGCCGAGATTGCGCATGAGCGGAGAGGCGGCAAACGGCGACATCGCGGCCACCGATTATGCGAAGGAGTACGACGCTTCCTTCGGCGGGGAGGAGAAGGTGGACGGGGAGCCGTGCTTCCGGCTCGACCTCGCAGCGAAAAAGAGCAGCGCCACCTACGACCGGATCCGCTACTGGGTTTCAGAGGCGAGGACGGTCGCGGTCAGGGCGGAATATTACTCGGTGAGCGGCAAGCTCCTGAAAAGCGCGCAATTCGAATACGCAAACGAAATCGATTACCGGGGACGGCGCATCCCCTTCGTGAGCCGCATGACCATCCGGGATGCGCTCACGCCCGCCGAAACGGTGATGGAATTCTCTTCCGTGCGGGTGGTCAGGGTCGCCCCGGCGGAATTCGATCTCGGGCAGATCGAATGAAATGCAGGTCGAGCTTTCTGATTGCGATGTTCCTTGCGGTGGGGAAGGTCGATGCGGCGAGCTGGGATGCCATGCTCTACGAATACGAAAATGCTGCCCGGTCCGGATTTTCCTCCGCCATCACCCGGGGCAATACCCGGGAGGCGCGATTCGACCTGAATGCGAGGCAGGGCGGATTGTCATTTTACGCCCGCCCCATCCTGGGCGAAAATCCGTGGGGAGGGGAAGCCTATCTATCCCAGTGGCGGGTGCGCAAGGGAATGGGCGCATGGAGCGCTGCGCTCGGGCGGGAATTGTTGAACTTCGGTCCTGCGCAATTCCGCTCTCCTTCCAGCCCCTATTATTTCGACAACGGGCGCAGCGATCCGGTGCGCGAGCTCTCCGGGATCGACCTCGCGAAACTGTCCTGGACGCCCGATCTGCAGGATTCCTTCTCCTTCGCGAGAATTGCCGGATCCGGTTATGGAATGAATGTGGGAAGCGGCTGGCTCGCAAAATGGGACAGGAGGGGCGAGGACTGGGCTGCATCAGTCGTCGGTTCTTCAGGCCCTTTTCTGGGCCTGTACGGGCAATACACTTTCGACGACGCCTGGATGTTCTACGGGGAATCCGGTTCCGGCAGGCGCTACGACGCACCTGTCCGAAACACGGACTGGCTGGCGGGGGTCTCCAGGACCGGGGAGGACGGCGGCACGGTCTACG
Organism: Burkholderiales bacterium; assembly: GCA_013044025.1. Taxonomy (GTDB): domain Bacteria; phylum Pseudomonadota; class Gammaproteobacteria; order Burkholderiales; family JABEVD01; genus JABEVD01. The sequence continues at coordinate 3,347 of JABEVD010000114.1, read as the reverse complement.
TGGAATACCTGCATTACGGGCACGGCCATTCGGGCGGCGCGGCAAAGGCATTGCAGGCGACAATTCCCACTTTCCCGGCGAATTCCGGGATCCCGCTCCTGGGCAGAAATTACCTTTATTGCGCCTGGCAGGGCAATCCGATGGATGGCGGCGGTTTTTCCAGGCTGATGGCGGTGCGCAGCCTGAACGACGGAGGAATCCAGCTCTCCGCATATGCAGAGCATCTCCTCAGCCCGCGATTCATCCTGTTCGCGCTGGGATCCTTTGCCCCGTGGAGACAGGAATTCTCCACCCTGGTGCGCGCGAGCCTCACCCTGGAATCAGGGTTGCCCTACCATAGAAGCGGAACCATAATGCGATGATGCGCAAGAACCTGCTGATTTCCACCCTTTCCTCCCTGTTCTACAACACGGCGATCGCCGGGCTGCTGACCGCGGTTTCTTTCGGCGGGAGCTTCGCGGTCAATTTCGTCTTCTCGCAATGCATCGGCATTTCCATCCAGGCGGTCAATGCGCTGGTTGCCTGGAAGGTTCCGGACCGGCGCTGGCTTGCGCTTTCCTTTCCAGCGAGCGTTATTCTCGGCGTGACCCTGGGGGCATCGCTCACCGGTCTCGGGGACTGGAGCGATCCGCGAATCCGGGTGGCTGCCGTGATCGGGCTGTTTTTCGGCGGGATCGGCGGACTCACCTATTTCCTTTCCGAGCGCATCGAGAAGCTCGATGCGGAAGTGAAGGAGAGGAAATTGCGGCAAAGCGAAATCGAGCGGCGAGAAATCGAGGCCAGATTGAAGCTTCTCCAGGCGCAGATCGAGCCGCATTTCCTGTTCAATACCCTCGCCAATGTGGGCGGCCTGATCGATTCCGATCCTGCGCTCGCAAGGCGCCTGCTCGATCGGTTGAACGACTGGCTGCGGGTCGCGCTCGCTAGAAGCCGCAGCGAAAGGACCACATTGGGGGACGAGCTGGACATGCTGGAAAATTATCTGGAAATCATGAAGGTGCGTTTCGGCGAGCGGCTTTCCTGGGAAATCGATGCGGGAGAATCCGCGCGCGAGGCGAAATTTCCGCCCATGCTGTTGCAGCCGCTCGTGGAGAACGCGGTCCGGCACGGCATAGAGCCGAAACTCGGGGGAGGGAGGCTGCGGCTTTCGGCGCGCAGGACGGGCGGTCGGCTTTCCGTCTCGGTTCGCGACGACGGACCCGGGATGGGGGAAAATCCGGACGGAAACGGCCTTGCCAACGTGAAGGCGAGGCTGGCCGCGATCTACGGGGAAGCGGGCAGGCTGATTCTGGAAAGCGATGAGGGGGCCGTCGCGACTCTGGAGGTTCCAGCATGAAGGCGCTGATCGCGGAAGACGAAATCCATCTCGCCGAAGACCTGAAGCGACGCCTTGCTCTGCACTGGCCAGAGCTCGAAATCGCAGCCGTGGTCCACGACGGGGAAGCCGCTGCCGATGCGCTCTCCAGAATCGCCCCGGACATCGCCTTTCTCGACATCCGCATGCCCGGGATGAGCGGGCTGGATGCGGCCAGATTCGCGCCTGCTTCGTGCCGGGTGGTGTTCGTCACCGCTTATGGAGACCATGCGGTGGCGGCTTTCGAGCAGGCGGCTGCGGATTATCTGCTGAAACCGGTATCGGAAGAGCGGCTCGCGCGAGCGGTAGAGCGCCTGAAGCGCCCGGATGCGCCCGAATTTTTGCTCTCGAAATTGCAGCAGCTTCTCAGAAAGGAGGAACCGCTGCGCCTGTTGCGCGCCCAGGTGGGGCAGGAAGTGCGGCTCGTCGAAGTGAAGGAAGTCTGTTATCTCCAGTCCGCGGACAAATACACCGCGGTTTTCACCAGGGAATCCGAACTGCTGCTGCGAACGCCGCTCCGGGAGCTTTGCGCAAGGCTCGATCCGGAAGAATTCTGGCAGGTTCATCGCAGCATCGTGGTGAACGCGAGGCAGGTGATCGCGGCGCATCACGATCCATCGGGCAAGGTCACGCTCACCTTGCGCGACCGGCCGGAGAAAATCGCGGTGAGTCGCAGCCATGCCCATCTTTTCCGGCAGATGTGAAAAGCGCGCAGGCAAAGTGCCCTTTGCGTCATTTCCCTGTAAAATTCCGGACATGAAATGACCTGGCGGAAGCGATGGATAACGGTTCGGGCAAAAGCGGCTGGAAGTGGATGCGGGCATATCCCTGGCACGCGAATGCGGCATTCTCGATCGCGATATTCATGCTTTTCTGGTGGGCTCTTCCCGCCATGCTGCAAAAGGAGCCGCATGTCCAGGGATTCGACGCCGCATCCCGGATCCTCGCGTACCTGTTTGCCATTCCCTTCGCGATCGCTTCCCTCGCCGGTGCGACGGCCAGGCTCATCCGCCTGCTCCACCCCTCGATTGCTCCTGCCGATTCCTCCTGGAGAGGGAAGGAACTGAAGGAAAGTCTTTCATCTTCCGATTCAAGCGAATCCGCGGAAGAATCCTTCAGGCCGACCGAATGGTCCCTCGAATTGCTGCAAACCATAGAATGGAAGCGCTTCGAGGAACTGTGCGCCGAGATCTACAAATTGCGCGGATTCCGGGCGGAGACCGAGCCGCTTGGAAAGGAGAACGTCGCCGACATTCGCCTCTACCGTGGGGAAGCGTCGAGACCGGAAGCTTTCGTGCTTTGCAGGAGCCGGTCGCCGGTGGGAGTGAGGCAGATCGATGAATTCATCGAGGTGCTGGTGCGGAACAGGATCATGCGCGGCATTTTCATCACTGTCAACGGCTACACCATGGAAGCCGAAAAATATGCGAGGGATTATCCGATCACGCTGATCACCGGGGAGAGCATGCTCGCGGACATTTCGCACATGCCTGAAGACGCGAAAAGAAAGCTGCTGGAATTCGCCACCCGCGGCGACTACGTCTCCCCGACCTGCCCGTCCTGCGGCGCCAAAATGACGAGAAAGACCGGCGGGGAGAAAATGTTCTGGGGATGCACCAGGTGCTCGCACACCGAGAAGATCTGAAAAGCGGATTCAGCGGCTTTTCTTGAATTTCCATCCTGGAAGCGCTTCTGCCGGCATCGGCGCGGCGATACCGTAACCCTGTCCGACCCTGCAACCCATCCTGACGAGGGTTCGGTAATGCTCCCTCGATTCGATTCCTTCCGCGACGATTTCTCGGCCGAAGGAGCGAGCCAGCGCGATGATGCCCTGCACGATGGCGAGGTCTCCCTTGTCTTCCAGCATGTCCCTGACGAAGGACTGGTCAATCTTCAGCACGTCGACCGGAAGATGGCTCAGATAAAACAGGGAGGAATAGCCGGTTCCGAAATCGTCCAGCGCGAATTTCACGCCGAGCGACCGGCAGGCCTG
>JABEVD010000113.1 GCA_013044025.1 Burkholderiales bacterium | reverse complement strand
TGGAGCGGGTGAAGGGAATCGAACCCTCGTCTTAAGCTTGGGAAGCTTCTGCTCTACCATTGAGCTACACCCGCATGGTAGACTAGCCATTTTATCCGAGAGAATTCTCGTCTGCAAATTTTGGAAAAAATCGATCTCCTGATCGGGGGGGAAGCAAGACAGTTCGACGCGCCGCTCGCCCTCTCGTCCCTCGTGGAAAGACTGGGTTTTGCCGGTCGTCGCATCGCAGTCGAACGGAACGGCGAAATCGTGCCGAGGAGCCGCTTCGATTCGACGATGCTTTCTTCCGGAGACAGGCTCGAGATCGTCACCGCGGTAGGAGGCGGATAGGCATGGATCAACTCAATATCGCCGGCAAGGCATACTCTTCCCGGCTTCTGGTCGGAACCGGAAAATATCGCGATTTCGAGCAAACGAAAGCTGCCGTGGAGGCGAGCGGGGCGGAAATCGTCACGGTGGCGATCCGGCGCGTCAACATCGGACAGAATCCGGACGAGCCGAACCTGCTGGATGCGATTCCCACCTCGAAATACACTCTTTTGCCGAACACTGCCGGATGCTATACGGCCAATGACGCGATCCGCACCCTGATGCTCGCCCGAGAGCTTCTCGACGGGCATGATCTCGTGAAGCTCGAGGTGCTCGGCGACCCGCACACGCTCTATCCCAACGTGATCGAGACGCTGGAAGCTGCGAAATACCTGGTGAAGGAAGGCTTCAAGGTGATGGACTACACTTCCGACGACCCGATCATGGCAAGGCAGCTCGAAGATGCGGGATGCGTGGCCATCATGCCGCTCGCATCCCTCATCGGTTCCGGGATGGGCATTCTCAATCCCTGGAATCTTTCCATCATCATCGGCAATGCGAAGGTTCCGGTGCTCGTGGACGCAGGAGTGGGTACCGCATCCGACGCTGCGATCGCGATGGAGCTCGGTTGCGACGGCATTCTCATGAATACCGCGATCGCGGCAGCGAAGGATCCTCTGCTCATGGCTTCCGCCATGAAGAAGGCGGTCGAGGCGGGAAGGGAAGCGTATCTCGCGGGCAGGATGCCGAAAAAACTCTACAGCGCGAGCCCGAGCTCCCCGACCTCCGGACTCATTTCCTAACGCATGTCCATGTGATGGGTGAGGCTCATCACTTTTGCGTCGACATCGACTGTGTAGCGTTTCCCTTCATGCTCGAAAGTGAGCCTGATCGGAACATGATCTCCGGGGACGAGCTGTTTTTTCACGTCCATCAGCATGAGATGCATCTTTCCGGGGGCGAGGCTGACGCGGCCCTTCGCGGGGATTTCGAGGATCTTCACCGGCCTCATTTCCATGATGCCGTTTTTCATGGTCATGGAATGGACATCGACCATGTCCGCGACCGGGCTTTGCGCCTCGACCAGGTTCGCTCCTTCGTCGCTGGAAAGATCCATGTAGGCAGCGCCTTCTTCCTGACCCGGGGCGGTCGCCGCGACCCAGGCATTGGTGACGGTGACAGGGGCTGCGAGGGCGATGACGGGACAGAGGCAGAAAATCGTGGCGATGAGTTTTTTCAAGTTCTTGCTCCGGAGTTGACTGGGTTTTTCCATCATATCACCGGCAGGGTGGATTTCGACGCGACAATTTGCCGCATTCACCCTGAAATCCTGCGCAATTATAATTGCCGCAAAGGATCCAGGAGATGAAAAACAACCTCGAGCGCATCTTCGTCATGCGCAACATCGGTATCGCGGGGCAGGTCATCGTGATCTTCTTCGTGCACAGGGTGCTCGGCATCGAGCTTCCGCTTGTTCCGATGGCTTCGGCGGTGCTGCTGCTCGCCATCGCCAATTTCGGCACCCGGCTGAGATTGCGCCACGAATTTCCGGTCACCGAGGCTGAACTCTTTTTCCAGCTCCTGATCGACGTTTCGATCCTCACCTTCCAGCTCTATCTCAGCGGCGGATCGACCAATCCTTTCGTTTCCCTTTACCTCATCCCGCTGATCATTTCAGCAGCGGCCCTTTCCAGGATCTTCACCTGGGTGATGGCTGCGCTCACCATTTCCTGTTACACGCTGCTCATGAGCTATTTCGAGCCGCTTCACCAGCAGACCTTCAAACTGCACATTTTCGCGATGTGGATGACTTTCGTTTTTTCGACCATGCTGATCGCGTTCTTCGTGGTGAGGATGGGTGAATCGATCCGCGAGCGGGACAGACTGCTCGCCAGGGCGAGGGAGGATTCGCTTCGCGACGAACGCATCGTGGCCCTCGGCACGCTCGCGGCAGGGGCGGCACACGAACTTGGCACTCCGCTTGCGACCATGTCCCTGCTTTGCGAGGAAATGGAGGCCATGCATTCGCAGCAGGAGGATCTTGCCGAAGATCTGGCCATGCTTTCTGCCCAGATCGAAAACTGCAAGCGCATCATCACCGGGCTGCTGGCAAGCGCGGGGGAGGCGAGAAGCGAGGGAGGGAGGCTGGTTCGAGCTGACATGTTCATGGAAAAGGTGATCGGGCAATGGACGCTGATGCGTCCTGCGGCGATCCACCATTACCGCAGGCAGGATGGCGAGATTCCTTCGATTTTCGCGGAACAGACTCTTTCCCAGGCGATCCTGAATCTTCTCAACAATGCGGCGGACGCTTCCCCGGAATGCGTGGAGGTCGATCTCGGCTGGGGCGAGGATGAAATTCGCATCGAGATCCGGGACAGGGGGGCGGGTCTCACTCCGGAAGCTGCAGAAAAGGCAGGGTCTCTTTATTTTTCGACCAAGCCGGAAGGAAAGGGCCTGGGGATCGGACTTTTCCTCGCCAATGCCAGCATCGAGCGGCTGGGCGGGAGCATCCGCATTTTCAACAGAATGGAAGGGGGGGCGGTGACGCTCGTCACGCTCCCGACAGCATCATGAACGAAACCCTGCTCATCGTGGACGACGATCCCGCCTTTGTTTCGGTTCTGAAGAGGGCCATGGAGCGCAGGGGGTTTTCTGTGGAATGCGCGACCTGCTTCGAGGAGGCGGTCGCGCTTGCCGAGGAAAATCCTCCGGAATATGCGGTGATCGATCTCAGGATGCCGGGAGAATCCGGGCTTGTCCTGGTGAAGCGCCTGAAGGAAATCGATCCTGAGACCCGGATCGTGGTGCTCACCGGATATGCGAGCATCGCGACCGCTGTGGAAGCGATCAAGCTCGGGGCGATCCATTATCTCGCCAAGCCGGCCAAAGCGGATGAAATTCTCGCCGCGCTGCAAAGGGACGGTGAAGGGGATTCGGATGCCGAGATCAATGCCAACCCGATGTCCGTGGACAGGCTCGAATGGGAGCATATCCAGAGCGTGCTCGCAGAGCACAACGGCAACATTTCGGCCACTGCGCGTTCCCTCAACATGCACAGGAGGACGCTGCAGCGGAAGCTTTCCAAGAAACCCGCCAGGGAATGACCGGACCGGTTGCGCGGCCCGGCGTCATGCCAATCGCATAATCCGTGATTCTATCCTAATATTAAAACAAGAATTATTCCAGTTTTCCGGTTTTGGAAAGGAAGTGCGTGCAGAATCACAAGGCGATCACCGGGCTCATCGTTGCAGGATACGGAATCGTCATTCTGCTGCTCTATGCATTCGGCAATGAACTCGTCTCCGGGATGAAGGAGTGCTGGTTGCTCGCCTTGCTCATCGGCCTGGTCGGGATCACCGGGATGGGCGTGGAGCGCTTTGCTTGCGTTGCGCTCAGGAAGGAAGAGAACGAGGTTTCCGCCCTCCAGGCGAGCGAGGAACGGTTCCGCACCCTTTTCGAATCCGCATCCGACTGCATGCTGATCCTGGACGAAGAGGGCAGGATCGTCGACATCAACCGGATCGGTCACGAGAGGCTCGGCTATTCGCGTGAGGAAATGCTGGGAAAAAGGATAGCCGAATTCGATACCCGGGAGTTTTCAGCCATCGTTCCCGAGCGGCTTGCCGAGATCGAAAGGGAAGGTCATGGCATGTTCGCGTCTGCCCATTTGCGAAGGGATGGAACCGTGATTCCCGTCGAAGTGCATTCCAGGATCATCCATCTCGGCGGAAAAAAAAGATATTTCAGCGTGATCCGTGACCTCACCGAGCGGCAAAGGTTGGAAGCGGAGTTGAAGGCCAGGGAGGAAAAGTTTCGCGCTGCGCTCGAAACTTCCTCGGACGGCTTCTGGATGGTGGATCTTTCCGGCAGGATACTCGAAGTGAACGAGGCCTATCTGAAGATTTCCGGATATTCCAGGGAGGAGATCCTGAAAATGCAGGTGCCGGATCTGGAAGCGAACGAACTTGCGGACGATACGGCAAGGCATATTTCGAAGGTGGTCCTGGAGGGGCACGACCGCTTCGAAAGCGTACACAGGAAAAAGGATGGAACCCTTTGGCCGGTGGAAGTCGTCGCCAACTACTGGCCCATCAAGGAAGGCAGGATTTTCGTCTTCGTCACCGACATCAGCGAAAAGAGGAGTTCAGAGGAAAGAATCAGGCTGATGGCGAGCGTTTTCGAGAATGCCATCGAAGCGATGCTCGTCACCGATTCGCAAAACAGGATCGAAGACGTGAATCCTTCCTTCACCCGTCTCACCGGATATGAGAGACAGGAAGTGCTGGGAAAAAATCCCAGCGTCCTTTCTTCAGGGATGGAATCCGAAACTTTCTACAGGAACATGTGGACCTGCATCCGTGACAAGGGTTACTGGCAGGGCGAGATCATGGACAGGAAGAAGGACGGGACCCTCTATCCGAAATGGCTTTCGATCAGCGTGGTCAGGGACGAAAATGGCAGGATCGCCCATCACATCGGCAGCTTCACCGACATCTCGGAAAGGAAACGCACCGAGACCGAGATCAGGAAGCTCGCCTTTCACGACAATCTCACCGGACTTTACAACCGCTTCAGCCTGATCGCACAACTCGAGCAGGCCATCGCGAGAGCGAAGCGCAACGGTCTTGCCCTTGCGGTCATGTTCATCGATCTCGACCGGTTCAAGTCGATCAACGACAGGCTTGGGCATCATGTCGGAGACGGATTGCTGATTGCGGTTGCGGACAGGATCAAGGGATCGGTCAGGGAGAGCGACATGGTGGCGCGCCTCGGAGGGGACGAATTCGTGGTGCTGCTCACCGACATCCGCGGCATGGAAGAGGCGGTCGTCGTCGCATCGAAGATCGTCGAGCAGGTTTCCCTTCCCTACGAAATCGAGGGTAACCACATCGAAACGACCCCGAGCATCGGAGTCAGCTTTTATCCGGAAGACGGTTCGGATGTTTCGAGCATGCTCCGGCACGCGGATCACGCCATGTATCATGCCAAATCAGGGGGAGGCAGGCGTTGCAGGACTTATGACAGCCTGTGACCGCTCGAAAGTTTCCTTCAGCACGGCTTCCAGGTGATCCAGCCCGACATCGACCCATCTGAGCGGCAGCCCGGTTTTTTCCGATATTTCCTCTGCCTTGTCCGAATAATCCGCAGAGCATGGCGTCCTGATGCAGAGAAAATAGCTGCAAGATTCCCTGAATACCTCCATCGCCACATCCATCCGGTTGCCGAAGGTCTTTCCGATCGCCTCGTCCCATCCTTTCGCGAGTTCTTCGAGCAGGAAGAAAGCGCCTTGGGAGAGTTCCGTCATGAACCTTTCCCGCCCGAGCAGCATTTCGATGCAGTTCTGTCCGCGGGTGCGGAAGGCGCGCGCCTCGCCCAGCATGTCGTCGATTTCCGGATGACAGTTTCCGTAGAACACCACGATGTTCCTTCCGGGGTGGCGTCCCAGTCCTTCCCTCAGCGCACAGCCCAATTGGTCGAGATCGACATGCAGTGCTGGCGGCAGGAAATCGGTTTCGATTTTCCAGCAATTCCTGTCGATGAGGTGCCTGACTTCCCTTTTCAGGATGCCGCAGCCGAGCAGCAGGCAATCAGGCATTTTCGAGCTTCTCCAGGGATCCATATTCGTGGGCGGCTTCGATCATCGTCCTGATGTTTTCCTCCGGAATGCCATAGGGCATGACGACGGTGCCGAAAAAGAAGTTCCGCCCTTCCCTGAGGCCTCCTTCCACGATGCGCTTTACTTCCGCGCGGATTTCTTCCCTCGTCCAGTCGATCAGCCTGATGTCGTTGATGACGCCGGCGCAAAGGGCGCGTCCTGCGATGATGCGCATGGATTCGCCTATGTCGTCCCTGGGGCCGGGATAGAAGGTGCGGATGCCGACGTCATGGATGACCTGATCGATCACGGTATTGAGGCGGGCGCCGCCGACATAATAGACGACGCCGTCGATTCCTCCCGGTTCCAGGTCCTTGCGCATCCATTTCAGCGAAAGCTCGCGGAAGATTTTCATCGGGATGATGTCGGTCGATCCGTAGGGATTGGCATAGACCAGAACGTTCGCGCCCGCCTTGCGATAGGCCTCGATTTCCTTCCTGAAGAAATCGGAGCATTTCTGGATGAGCAGATCCCTGAGATCGGCAGGGCCCAGCATGAGGAGTTCCATCCATTTTTCCATGCTCATCAGGATCGCAGGAAGCGACATCGATGCGGTGAGATAGGCGCAGATCGGCGTCGTTTCCCCGACCTCCCGCTTCATGATTTCCAGGCATTTCGCGCTTTCGGAAAAGGCGGGGTGCGAGGAGAGGTCTTCCGGCACTTCGAGCTTTTCGATGTCGTCGTAGCTCTTGATGACGAAATCCTCGACATTGGGCGGGCCGTCTTTCGAATAGCGGATCTTGTTGCAACCCAGTAGCTCCGCTTCCTTGCCGACGTAGAAAAGGCTCCAGACATTGTCGTGTCCGAATTTCTTCAGCATCCTGAGCTGTGCTTCGGCGACATGCTCTCCGCTCGAGAAATATTCCTTGATGGATAGCCCGAGTTCCCTCGCTCCCTGGTCCAGGAGATTGCAGAATACGGGAATGCGGTCGATGATCCTGCCTTGCGCCGCAGCGGTCAGCCTCTCAAGGCTCGTCGTCATGCTTCACCTCCCTGATGCATTCCAGTATGGTCCTGGCCGCGCTGACCCCGTTTGCGGCAGTGGCGTCCGCGCCGACGATCCTGTAGAGATCCGGATCATAGCGAAAGGGAGCGCCGCCGACGACGAGCTTGATCCTGCTCCTGAGCCCATTTTCTTCCAGGATCTTCGCAACCTTCATTGCGCCGTTTTCGCCGCGCGCGGTATGCACCATCATGGCGGAAATCCCGATCACCTCCGCCTGTTTCGCCAAAGCCTCCTCGACGAATCTCTCTGCCGGAACATTCACGCCGAGATCGCTGACTTCGATCATGTGCGCCTTGAGGCAGCCCATGACGATGCGTTTGCCCAGGGTATGCAGGTCGCCTGCAGCCGTTCCGATGATCACTCGACCTGCGATTTTCGGCGGAGATTTGAAAAGGGGGAGCATCCTGTCCGTGACGTCCGCAGCGATCTGGGCGGTCATGAAGTGCTGCGCGAGGTTGGCGTCGTAACCTTCGTCGAGGGCTTTCACCATGATGTCGAGACCGGGAATCACGACGTCGAATATGATTTCTTCCGGGGTTGCGCCCTGGGCAAGCGCTCCCGAGACGACTTCCAGCGCTTTTGCCCTGTCCGTATCGTAAACCGCCGAGTTGTATGCAGCAATCACATCGCCTAGCATGGCCGATCCCCGATCATGAATGAGCCGACAATACAAAGTCTAATTTGTCATGGGCTGCAGGTAAAGGTTCTCCATGAAGAGATTCTCGAATTCAGGATCCTGCGCCAGATTGAAGACTTCCGTCAGGGAAAGGATCGCTTCCATCCTGGCATTTGCGTCTTCCGACAGCATCAGGCTTTCGCATCCTCCAAGCGCCGCGTTTGCACAAAGCAGCACTTCGCCTGCAGGCGGCAACAGTCCGGTGGCAATGGCGTTTTCCACATTCAGATGGTTGCCGAAAGCGCCGCAGGCATGAATCCTTTCGATGTC
>JABEVD010000112.1 GCA_013044025.1 Burkholderiales bacterium | reverse complement strand
GTACGACATGGAAAACATTTCCAGGATCACGATGGACGAAGGCGCGATCGCGCCGGACAGACTCGCCATCTTCACCACGCAGGGGGTGCTCGACAACGAAATGCGCTGGCCTGGACCGAAGGCGGGGTTCCGCATCGACCAGAGCGCGGGTTCCTTCAGCTTCAACCGGACCTTCCTGCGTGCGGAAACCGGAGAATTGCCCAGCGGCACGCGCGCTTTCGCTTCCATTTCGCACACCAGCGCAAACAGTTGGCAAGGACCTGGAACTTCCCCTGGAAAACGCCTGAACGGAGAAATCGGCTTCACGCAAAAAATTTCGAAGGATCTCACGGTTCGCCTTTATGCCGCGCAGAACGAGATGGACGAAAACAACTACTATTCTCTCGGTTATGCGCAGGCAGCGAACCCGAATACCTATTACCATCTCGGATTCAATCCATCGCTCACCGGGGTCGCAGCGCAGGACATCAATTATTTCCAGTACAACCGGCAGCAGTTCAGGAATACCGCGGTATTCGGGGAAATCGCATATCAGCCCGCACCACACACCCGGTTCACGTTCAAGCCATTCTACACGAAGGAAAAGGGGTATTATCTCTACGGTGCTGCGGCAGCCCCCGGAACCAATGCGCCGGGGGTGGTGAACTGGGACATCGATCACAAGGGCTATGGATTCGTCGCATCCGGCGAAACCGAGTGGTCTGGAACGCAATTCAAGGCGGGATACTGGTTCGAGGACCTGCAGCCTCCCGGACCTCCCACCGGGTGGAAAACCTATTCATTCGGACCTGGCGGGTCGCTTGTCTTCTCGAAATGGGCGATCCTCGCACAGCCCGCCTCCGACCACAGGATCAGCAGTCCTTTCGTGAAACTGGGCCGGAATTTTGGCGACCTACACGCCACCATGGGGGTGCGCTACATGATGGAGGAGACGCCATCCATCGTCGATTACAATACCGCCGGAATCGGCGACATGAGCTATGCGGCGGCCATCGCGAGCGCGAAATCGGTCAATTCCGGCAACAGCGTATCGGGCAGGACGCTATCTGCCTGGCTCCCCTATTTCGGGCTCGATTACAGGATCGACCCCGGAACGCATGCGGTATTCTCCTGGGGGCGCAATTTCGGCGCGCCCGCATTCAACCAGTGGCCGACGCTCGTCATGCATGGCGCGACCCTTGCCGCGAAGGGAATCACCGTGCAGCAGCTCTGGAACGGAATGCAGGCGGAAACATCCAGCAGTTTCGATCTCGGACTGAAACTGCGCAGGGCTGCCTGGACGCTGCAACCCGGGATCTTCTATTCCAGCTACCGCAACAAGCTCGTGAGCGTCTATGATCCTGCGCTCGGCTTCGGATATGCGCAGAACGTGGGACGCTCGCACAGCTATGGCCTGGAAATTTCCGGGAACGCCGAAGCAAAGCCTGGCCTCGATCTGTTCGGGTCGGTCACGCTGATGCGTTCTGTGCTCGACCAGAATTTCCAGGGACTTTCCGGCACCATGGTGTATGCGAACGGCAACCAGATTCCGGATGCGCCGAAAATGATTTTGAATTTCGGAGCCAGGCAGCGCTTCGGTTCCTTCTATGTCGCGCCGCGCATCACCTGGATGGGCATGCGCTACGCAGATTCGCAGAACCAGCAGCCGGTCGGCGGGTATTTTCTCGCCAATCTCGACATGGGATATGCAACCAAAATCCCGGGAGCGGGGAAGCTCGAGGCAAGGATCGGGATCGACAACCTGTTCAACCGTCATTATATTGGCATGATCGATGCGGCCTATCTGCAGGATCCGAACGGGATCAGATTTTATGCCGGAGCGCCGCTCACCGTCTCGGCTACGGTCAGTCTGCGTTATTGAGGAGAAAACATGAAGCGGCAAGGCAATGGACAGCAAGGATCGTTGGTTTTCGTTGCCCTGCTGCTCCCCTGCCTTGCATTTTCCGCCCCATTGCCCTGGTGGCAGCCTGCCTTCCAGCCTGCGCCCGCGCCACAGCCCGCTCCGGCTCCGCAGCCTGCGCCAGCGCCCAAACCTGCGCCCGCGCCCATCCCGGCACCTGCGCCTCAAATCGTGCCCGCGCCGCAGGTCGTGCCCGCCCCGAGAATCGTGCCGGCTTTGCAACCCGCTCCTGCCCTGCAACCCACGCCCGCGCCGCAAGCCGTCCCTGCTCCGCAGCCCGCGCCCGCTCCAGAACCTGCGCCCGTGCCGCAACCTGGGCCGGATTACATTCCCTATTTTCCAACCCAGGAATACGTCCCGCCAGGCCCCTATTCGGACAACCCGCTTCCGAAATACCCGGAAGCCGCCCGGAGCCTTGGACTGGAAGGCGTGACGGTGCTGAAGGTCAGGGTGAGCGACGAAGGAGAGGTGGAGAGCATCGTCATCGAAAAAAGCTCGGGAAGCGATCTCCTCGACGAAGCGGCCAGAAACGCGGTAATGAAATGGCGCTTCGCGCCGGCAACCAGAATGGGCTTTCCCGTGCCGGGCTGGGCGCATGTACCCGTCGAATTTCATCCCGACCATAGAAAGGAATCTCCATGAAAACCCTTCCCGCCCTCCTGCTCTTCGCAACCTTTTCCGCATCCGCAGCGCCCAACCTGATTGGCGAACGCAGCGAAGTGCCCATCCCCAAAGCCATGCAGGCCGATTTTCTTGCCAACATGCGCGATCATCTCTTCGCGATCTCGGAAATCCAGGCCGATCTCGCGAAGGGGGATTTCAAAAGCGCAGGCGAAACCGCATCGAATCGCCTCGGGCTGAATGCATCCTCTTCCGCTTCCTGCAGACCGGGAGAAATGAAGGGATTCGCCAAGTATATGCCGAAACAAATGCACAAGGCCGGATTCGCGATGCATTCGGCTGCAGACGATTTCGCCGAAGAAATGAAGAAGCCGGCTCCCGGCTACAGGAACGCCTTGCAATCCCTTGCCAAAATCACATCCGCCTGCGTTGCCTGCCATGCCCATTTCCGGCTCGCCGGAAGGTAGGGTTTGCGACAATTTCGTGCCACGAAGTGCGACATTTTTCGACAAGATCACGCAACCACATGATTCATCAGTATCCATGGCGCTGGCATCGAAATTGCTGCTAGAATCGCGATGCTTCGGGCATCGTTATATAATTCACTTTACAATGAATGGGTCGAAATGAAAAAGACACTGCTTCTGTTGGGCATGACCATGGCTGCGGTCCCGCAGGCAAAAGCCGAATCCCCGCTGATCTCGGATGGCAAGGTTTCCGGTTATCTGCGCGCCTACGACTTTACCCGGGACTATTCCGGAAACGCGCTCACCGATCTCCACTCCTTCTCGCTCGGCGGCAAGCTCGGCGTCGAATCGGGAAGCATAGGCGGATTCAGCGCCGCGGCCGGATTCTATTTCGCGCACGACATCGGCTTCAACAACTACAGCCAGAACAACAAGTACCTGAACCCGTTGCTGATGGGTACGAGCCACGGCCTGGATGTGCTGGGAGAGGCTTGTCTCCAGTACAAAAATTCCTGGACCCAGATTCGCGCGGGAGACCAGAAGATCGACAATCCCTGGGTGAACCCGAGCGACGGCTTCATGATGCCGAACCTCTACCAGGGAATCACTTCCGAATTTTATCCTGCGGCCGGGCTCAAGCTTTCAGCCGATCGCATCTGGAGATTCAAGAACCGCACGTTTTCGAGCTTCCAGGCGAGCAATCTGTTCGAACTTCCCTACAGCAACCCGAGATACAACGGCAGCAATAACGGCACGCTCGATCTTGGCGCAAGTTACGAGAAGGGTCCGGGCAGGATCCAGGCCTGGTTCTACAATTTTTACGATTTCGCGAAAATGACCTATGTGGAAGGCGGGTACCGATTCCCGATGGGCACAGTAGTCTCGCCTTTTGCCGACTTCGAATACATGAAGGAGTCCAATAGCGGCGCGCAGTTTCTCGGATCGGTCGATTCCAGGTTCTACGGCGCGAGAATCGGATTGAACATCCCGCAAGGCAATGTGTTTTTCGCCTACGACAAGGTTCCCTACAACCAGTCCGCGGGCATCTCCAACGGAAATCTGCTCTCTCCCTATACCCAGATCTACAACACCGACCCGCTCTATACCACGGTCATGAACTATGGTCTGGTTTCCGCGCGGGGGGCCGGGCACGCCACCATGCTGGGCACGAAGCTCAAGCTGCTGGGCGGTCGTCTCGATCTTTTCCCGACTCTTTCACGCTACAGCACCGAGCCTTACGTTTCCAGCGTGAATGCCTTCATGTTCGACATCGCTTACCACATGCAGGGAAGGTTCAAGGGGCTCACTCTGCGCAACCGGCTCGGCATCGAACACGGCCTCGCGGCATGGGGAAACCGCTATATCGACGAGCGGGTCATGCTGCAATACAACTTCTGAGACGATCATGAAGCGCCGAACCTGGGACGAGACCCTGCCTGTGGCCTACCTTGGAAAAGCCTTTGCTCCGGTGCGCTTCGAGCAATTCGAGGATGCAGATGCGAGGTCCTCCCGGAGCATCGGTTATGACGCGGTCGGAGCCTGCTGCTACTACAGGCACTTCTTTTGCTTGACCAGAGTCGTTCTCGAAGAGGACGACCTGTTCGGCGAGGAGGAATCCTTTTACGAGGAAGTCATCGCGTGGAAACTCGCAAACGGGAAATGGCTCAAGAGGACAGAGCGAGGGGGGAACGCATGCGGTTGCAGCGGTGGACACCCGGTTTATGAGACAGGCGATCACCGGCCCCGATAAACGTGACCTACCCTGTGAATTGCAGGACAATTTCAATCAAGAGGAGAAATACATGAAAACCAGCGCAAGAAACGAATTTTCCGGCACCATCCAGTCGATCGTGAACGGTGCGGTCAACACCGAAGTCGTCCTCGACATCGGAGAAGGGCACGAGCTCGTCTCGGTCATCACCCACGACAGCGCAGCCTCGCTTGGGCTCAAGGTGGGCGGCAAGGCCATCGCGCTCGTGAAGGCGCCCTGGGTGATCGTGACCCGGGCCGACAGCAAACTCAGGACCAGCGCGAGAAACAAGCTTTGCGGCGTGGTGGCCTATTGCCACGAAGGCGCTGTGAACGGGGAAGTGATCATCGACCTGGGGCAAGGCAAGCAGCTCGCCGCCATCATCACCAACGAGAGCCTCAAAGGACTGGGACTTGAAGCGGGAATACCGGCTTGCGCGCACATCAAGGCTTCCCATATCGTCCTGGCCGTGGAAGAATGAAATGAAAAGACTCTTCCTCACACTGTTCTCCCTCAGCGCAATCGGTGCGCACGCCGCCGACATCAAGGTTGCGGTCGCAGCCAATTTCACCGCGCCCATGAAGCAGATCGCATCCGATTTCGAGAAGGAAACGGGAAACCATGTTGCGCTCTCCTTCGGCGGGACAGGGCAATTCTACGCCCAGATCAGAAACGGCGCGCCTTATGATCTGCTGCTCGCGGCCGACGAGAAGACTCCGGAAAAACTGGAAAGGGAAGGGCTCGCAGGAGGCCGCTTCACTTACGCAGTCGGCAAGCTGGTGCTGTGGAGTTCGAAGGCAGGATACGTCGATGGGGAAGGGAAAGTCCTGAAGGAAGGGTCTTTCGGCCATATCGCGATTGCGAACCCCGGGCTTGCCCCCTATGGGGCGGCGGCAATGCAAACCTTGAAAGGGCTGGGGCTGCTCGATTCGCTCAGCCCCAAAATGGTGCAGGGCGAGAACATTTCGCAGACCTTCCAGTTCGTGGCGAGCGGCAATGCGGAACTCGGATTCGTCGCGCTCTCCCAGGTCTGGAAGGACGGCAAGCTCGTCTCCGGATCCGCCTGGGTGGTGCCAGCCAAACTCTACTCGCCGATCCGCCAGGATGCGGCAGTGCTTTCTTCCTCGAAGGAAAAGACTGCGGCTGCAGCGCTCGCGAATTATCTCAAAGGGGAAAAGGCCAGGGCAGTCATAAAATCCTACGGGTATGACTTTCAATGAACCAGGAGGACATCGGGGCGATCCGGCTCACGCTCGAACTCGCCACGATCGTCACCTTGTTGCTGCTGCTCGCGGGCACTCCGATCGCCTGGTGGCTGGCGAAAAGCGGATCGCGCTTCAGGAACGCGGTGGGGGCGCTGGTCGCGCTCCCCCTGGTGCTCCCGCCGACCGTCCTGGGATTCTATCTGCTTTTGCTGATGGGGCCGAATGGCCCGGTCGGACATTTCACCGAAGCCATGGGATGGGGGCTGCTCCCCTTCACTTTTCCGGGTCTGGTGCTGGCTTCCACCCTGTATTCGCTGCCCTTCGTGGTGCAGCCCATCCAGAATTCCTTCGAGGCGATCGGCAGGCGTCCGATGGAAGTCGCGGCGACCCTGGGCGCCTCCCCTTTCGACAGCTTCCTGAAAATCGCATTGCCGCTTGCGAAGCCCGGCCTCGTCACCGCGGCCATTCTCGGATTCGCCCACACCGTGGGAGAATTCGGCGTGGTATTGATGATAGGCGGCAACATCCCTGACAGGACCCGGGTGATTTCCGTGCAGATATACAACCATGTCGAGGCGCTCGAATACGCACAGGCGCATTGGCTCGCAGGCGGGATGATGGCTTTTTCCTTCATCGCCCTGCTGATCCTCTATACCTTCAACCCGGCAAAGAAATGAGCATTCTGGCCGAATTCAGACTGGATCGCCCGAACTTCCTGCTGGACATCGCAGTGGAAATGCCCGGAAAAGGGGTGACCGCGATTTTCGGCAAATCCGGATCGGGAAAGACCACCCTGCTGCGCGCGATCGCCGGGCTGGAGAAGGAAGTGAAGGGAAGACTTTCGGTTTCCGGGAAGCTCTGGCAGGACGAAAAGGTTTTCCTCCCGGTCCACAAGCGGCCGATCGGCTATGTGTTTCAGGAAGCGAGCCTGTTTCCGCATCTGGACGTGAGGAAGAACCTCGAATTCGGATACCGCAGGAGGGGGGGCAGGATTTCTCCCGAACAGGCTTCCGAAATGCTCGGCATCGAGCCTCTCCTGTCCAGGAGCACCGAAGGGCTCTCCGGCGGAGAAAGGCAGCGCGTCGCAATCGCACGCGCGCTCCTTGCCGGTCCGGAATTATTGCTGATGGACGAGCCGATGGCCTCCCTCGACCGGGACTCGAAGCGCGAGATCCTGCCCTGGCTGGAAAAAATGAAGCGCGAACTCGAAATCCCTGTGCTCTACGTGAGCCATTCCCCGGACGAAGCGGCCGCGCTCGCCGACCACCTGGTGCTGATCGAGCAAGGAAAGGTGCAGGCTTCCGGCCCGGTATCGGAACTCATGACCCGTCTCGATCTTCCCCTTGCGCACGGCGAAGATGCAGAATCGGTGATCATGGCTGCAATTGAATCGCACGACATCGAAAACCATCTCACCACGGTTTCGTTTCCGGGAGGCAGGCTGCATCTTCCCTATCATGAAATCGTTCCGGGAAAAATGGTGCGGATCAGGATCCTCGCGAAGGACGTGAGCCTGGCGCTCGATCCTGCGCAAAGATCCAGCATCCTCAACATCCTGCCGGCGAAGGTCGAGGAAATCGCCGACGACGGTCCAGGGGGCGCGATGGTGAGGCTTTCTGCGGGCGATGCGAAGCTCCTTTCCAGAATCACCAGAAAATCGGTCCATTCCCTGAGCCTCGCTCCGGGAATGAAGGTTCACGCCCAGATCAAGGGGATTGCGCTATTGAAGTGAGGAAGGTCAAAAACCTGAACGATTTCAGCCCCCTTCCACGCAGAAATGCCAGGCGCCATGCTGCAGCGGGCCATGTTCGATCCGCCAGCCGTTGTGCTCGCACAGTATTTTCGCCAGCGCGAGCCCGAGCCCCGCATGCGAACCTGCTTCCGGGTTCCCGCTCCAAAACGGCTGAAATGCCGAAGGTCCGGGCCCGGCCCCCATGTCCTCCACGCTGAGCCGCCAGGATTCGCCTTCATGCCAGAGAACCCGGACCGGTCCTTCGGTGTGGCGCAGCGCATTGTCGATGAGGTTCGAAGCCACGCGCACCAGAGCCGCGGTATTGAGCGGCGGACAGGAATGCGGCTCCCCGTGAAAAGTCACTCTCGGGTCTGGATAGGCTTTCTTCAATCGCAGCCATCCCCGGATCCCGCCGTCGATTGCGACCGGAGAAGCCATTGCGTTGGCGGCGCGCATGAATTCGTCGAGCGCATCGTGCAATTCGCGCGCATCGGCGCGCAATTCAACGAGATCGGCTTCGTCCGGTGCGGAGATCGTGTCCAGCGTCAATCGCAATCGTGCGAGAGGCCGCCGCAAATCGTGCGAGAGCCCCATCAGGAGCGCCGACCGCGCCGCAACTGCGCCAGCCGCCCGGCTCCGCAGCGCATCGATTTCTTCCGCCAGGCGATCGAGTTCGGCGATCCCGGTATCCGGCGCGGGGGGCATTTCCCCGCCGAGCGGAGTGGCCCGCAAATGGGAGGAAAGCTTTTTAAGCGGTCCGCTCAGGGACCTGGAAAAGAGGGCCGCGAGCAGCAGGGCGCCTGCGGGCAGGGCTGCGATCCAGAAGGATAGGGCGAGATTCGGCACCGCGCCCAGGATCGCGGACCGGTCGAAGCTCAGGACGATGCGCCGATTGCCGCATGAAAAGGAAAGATCGACCCGCGAGGGCGAGCTTGTCGCGATCACGGGAACCCCGATCCTCGCCCGAATCTCCCCGGCCAGCAGCGAATCGAAGGGAAGCGCGGGAAAAGTTGCGCTTCTTCCCGGTTCGACAAGCCTGATCCCGTTCCCCTTCCCGGATAGCAGCGCAGAATCGATATGGCTGCGAAGCGCCTCCGGATGGCAGGCGCCTGCCTCGGGAAACAGGTCTGCCGCGATCCATTGCGCGTGTCTTTCGAGCGCAGGTCGCACCACCAGTTCGTATCCGGCGAGTCCTACCGCGAAGAGCAGCAGGGCGAAAGCGAAAATGGTCCGGACGAAGAAGAAAGCGTGAAGTCCTGTTTCAGGATTTGCGGATTTCATCGTCCGAAGACACCTCCCCGTCGAGGCGATACCCCTGACCGCGCACCGTGACGATCCAGCGTGGAGCGCGCGCATCGTCTCCGATGCGTTCGCGCAGCCGTGCGACCCGCAGGTCGATGCTGCGATCGAGGCGTTCTCCTTCGAAATCGCCGGTGAGTTCGAGCAGCCTCTCCCGGCTTTGCACCTTGTTGACATTGCGGCAGAAAAACATCAGCAATTCCAGTTCGGCTGCGGCAATGGAAACGGGCTCCCCGGCCAGGCTGAGGCTTGCCGCGCCGATGTCGAACCGGTAGGGGCCGAAGGTCACGACCGGGGCGGCAGGCTGCCTCGTCGGCGCCGAGCGGCGCAGCAGCGCCTCGATTCTTGCGACGAGTTCGTCCATGTCGAATGGCTTGGTCAGATAATCGTCCGCGCCGCATCGCAATCCAGCCACGCGATGCCCGGCAGAGACGTTGCCGGAGAGCATCAGAACCGGGGTGAGCGCGCCTGCTGCGCGCCACTTCGCAAGATGGCTCAGCCCGTCGCCCTCGGGCAGGTTCCAGTCGAGAATCACCAGGTCGAAAGATTCCTCGCGCAGGATTTCCCGTGCCTGCGCAATGCGATGCGCCGCCCGGGTCCGGTAGCCCAGTTTTGCGAGAAAATTTTCGAGTCTGCGGGTGAGCAGTTCGTCGTCATCGATGAGAAGCAGGAGGGGAGATTGCATCGGGCGACCGATCAAGTCGAGGGCCAGCAGATTATAGCACCCGACCAGGCGGAAACAATGCGGAAACATGAAGGGGATTAGGATGGGGGAAACCCTTTCAAGGAGAATGAAATGAGAATATCCAGACTTGTCGCATGCGTCATCGCGTTCGCCTTCGCC
>JABEVD010000111.1 GCA_013044025.1 Burkholderiales bacterium | reverse complement strand
TGCGCGAGCTATCGGCAAAGCAGCAGTCTGTGCGGGAGGAGGAAAGAACCAGGGTGGCGCGGGAAATTCACGACGAACTGGGCGCCGTGCTCACCGCCATCAAATTCGATCTCAGCTGGACGGCGGAAAGTATCGGGAAGAAGGCGGAGTTTGCAGAGGTGTTTTCCGGTCTGGATTCGGCCATCCGGAGCATCAAGCAGATCTGCACTTCGCTTCGGCCGAGCATTCTCGACGACCTCGGATTGCTCGCCGCGATCGAATGGCAGGCCGGCGCCTTCTCCGGCAGGACGGGAATCGTCTGCAAGCTGGTGCACGATTCCCATGCTCCTGAGGTTTTTCGCTCCGTCTCGACCGACATTTTCAGGATTTTCCAGGAAACCCTCACCAATATTGCAAGGCATGCCTATGCCACCCGGGTGGACATCGGTTTCCAGGTCAGGAAGGGAAAGCTCATTCTGAGCGTGGCCGATAACGGCGTGGGCATCCAGTCCGGAGCGAATTCGAAATCCCTGGGCATCCTCGGGATGAGGGAGCGGGCGAAATCCATCGGCGGAAAGCTCGTCGTCGAGCCCGGAAAATTCGGCGGAACCAGGGTTTTGCTCGAAATCCCGCTGGAGGGGAAAAAGCCGCGGGGCGCTAGCGCCTCCAGTATCCCCTGAATTTTTCGATGACTTCCGCCATTTCAGAGTCCGAGAGAACATGAGGTTCTCCAGCCTGCAGCGTTCTCCAGTACATCTCGCAAAGGGATTCCACTTCGACCGCAAGCGCGAGCGCCGAATCCACATCCTTTCCGGTCGCGATCATGCCGTGATTGGCCAGCAGGCAGGCGCGCCTATCTTCGAGCGCGGCAAGCGCATGATCGGAAAGCTCCTGGGTGCCGAAAAGCGCGTAGGGTGCGCAACGCAGCGTGGTCCCTCCAGCGGCTGCAATCATGTAGTGGAAGGCGGGAACCTCCCTTCTCAGGCAGGCGAGCGTGGTGGCGAAAGGCGAATGGGTGTGGATCACTGCGCCGACATCGCTTCTGGCGGCCAGAATGTCGCGGTGAAAGCGCCATTCGCTCGAAGGGCGATTTCCGGAAACGACATTCCCCGCGAAGTCCATTCGCACCATGTCATTTTCGTTCATGTCTTCCGGCGACAAGGCGGAAGGGGTGACCAGAAATCCATCTTCCAGCCTCGCCGAGACATTGCCCGAAGCGCCGCGGTTGAGTCCAAGCGCCACGAGGCGCCTGGAGACTTCGAGCATTTTTATTCCGGGTCCGGATTCCATTTTTTCCTCAGGTTCTCGGCAGGGTGAGGGTGGTGACGAGTCCGCCCGCAGGATGATTGACGAGCGAAAGCCCTCCTCCGTGAAGTTCGGCGATCGCCTTGGAAATGGCAAGTCCGAGCCCGGTTCCGCCGGTGTCCCGGCATCGCGAAGTCTCCAGCCTGTAGAAAGGCTCCGTCACCAGATCCAGCTTGTCTTCCGGGATTCCAGGGCCATTGTCCCGGACCCTGATCCGGAGAAATTCCGCATCCTCCTCGACCGAAATGACCGCCTTGTTCCCGTACTTGATCGCATTTTCCACCAGATTGACGAGCGCTCTCTTCAGCGCCTGGGGTTTGCAGAGGAAAGTGGTTTTCGCTTCTCCCTGAATCGCCACATCTCCGCCCATTTCCATCTGATCGTCCTGGATGCTGCCGAGCAGCGCGTTGATGTCCACGGGCCGCGGAGTTTCCCCGTTGCCGATTCCTCTCATGAGATTGAGGCTGGTCGTCACCATGTTGTCCATTTCCTCCAGATCCTTGACGAATTTCGCCTTGAGGTCCGCGTCTTCGAGGAGTTCCGCCCGCAAAGTGAGGCGGGTGATGGGCGTCTTGAGATCATGCGACATCGCTGCATGGATCCTCGCCCTGGATTGCAGGTATTCGAGAAGCCGGGTCTGCATGGTATTGAAGGCGCGTGCCGCGCGCTTCATTTCGGTCGACCCCTGTTCCGGAAGGGGGGGGCGGTTGATGTTCTTTCCGAGTTCGTCGGCGGCCCTGGCGAGCAGGTTGAGCGGACGGGTGACCCAGTGCACCGCGACCAGCGAAAGGATCATTAGCACGACGAGCAGGGTCACGAGATTGATGAGCATCCGGTTCGGGAAAATGTGGCTGATCTTGCGCCGGTAGTGAAAGGAAACCCATTCGCCGTCCTGCAGCCTGGTCTGCACGGCGAAGGAAGCATTCCGGGGCCAGTAGTAGGGAACGATCTCTCCGGTGGAAAACAGCTTCACCATGCGTTTTTCGCCCACCTGGCCGTGAATCAGGGTCTCGATATCCGCAGCATCGCTTCCCTCGATCGGCGGGCCGGAGAATTTTCTGCCCATGGCGACCTGCAACGGAGCCCCGGTGAGCAGGGAAGCGGCGCGCTCGCGCTGGTCGGGCGGGGTGGCGTCGAGCAGCCTGATGTAGGCTGCGATTCCCTGCGCCGCCTGGGTCCAGATGATGAGGGAGAGGGATTTTTCCCGCTCGACGAGCTGGATGGCTGCGCTCAACATCTGTCCTGCGAGCAGCCCCCCGACCAGGATCAGGATCATTCTGCCGAAAAGGGATTTCGGCATTACTTCTCGAATTCCACTTTGGCTGCGAGCATGTAGCCCTCGCCGCGGATGGTCTTGATGAGCATGGGTTCCTTGGCGTCGTCGCCCAGGCGCTGTCTGAGGCGGCTGACCTGGACGTCGATGCTCCTGTCGAAAGGAAACATTTCTCGGCCCCGACAAAAATCCATCAACTGGTCGCGGTTCAGGATGCGGTTGGCATGATCGATGAACACCCTGAGCAGCCTGTATTCGGATCCGCTCAGCGGAACGGCCACCCCCTGGGGAGAGGTGAGCTGTCTGGAAAGCATGTCGAGGTTCCAGCCGGAAAAGCGCACCACGTTCGCCTCGTCAGGCTTGATCGCTTCCTGGCTTGCTTTCGAACGCCTCAGGATGCTCTTGATCCTGGCGAGCAGTTCTCGGGGATTGAAAGGCTTCGCGACATAATCGTCCGCGCCCATTTCCAGGCCTACGATCCGGTCCATGTCGTCGCCTTTCGCGGTCAGCATCAGCACCGGGATTTCCGATTTGGCGCGGATGTTCCTGCAAAGCACCAGGCCGTCTTCGCCGGGCAGCATCAGGTCCAGGACGATGAGGGAAATGCTTTCCGATTCCAGCACTTCCTGCATGCGCTTTCCGTCTGCAACCAGGGTGACCCTGTAGCCGTTTTTCTGCAGATAGTCGCCGAGCAGGGCGCGTATGTCCCGGTCGTCGTCGACGATGAGGATGTGGTCGTTGCTGTTCATGGTATCCATGAGGAATATATCATTGACGCGGATTCATTTCACTTTTTTCTTGAATTCCGCGTAATCGTGCACATTGCCGGATTTCCAGGCGGAGACCGGAATCGAGGCGAAATCGCGGGCGATAAGGTTTTTTTTCGCAAGGAGAACATCGATCGCGCGAGGAAAGACGCCGTTCAGCTTCGAAGCCAGCCTTTCCTTCCAGCCGACGAGATGGTCGCCTGAACCCTGTTCGATGGCTTTCAGAATGGCCCGCGCCGTGCGATCCGCCTCTTCCATGGAAATGTCGGTCCGTTCGCTCCATTGCATGACCGCTTCCGGATGCAGGCGGGTTCTGGTCGCGCCGGGAGAGACGTGACAGACCCGGATTCCGCTGTGTCCGATTTCCCTGCGCAGCGCTTCGGAAAATCCGCGCAGGGCGAACTTGCTCGCGGAATAGGCTGAAAAATGACCGAATCCGATCGAACCCATGGGGGAGCCGATGTTGACGATGGTGCCTTTTCCGTTGCGGACGAAATGGGGCAGCACCGCCCGGGTGAGCAGCATCGGGCCGGTGAGGTTGGTCGAGACGATCTTTTCGATCTCTTCCATCGGCTGATGGGAAAATTCGCAGAAACTGGAAATCGCCGCATTGTTGACGAGCATGTCGAGCCCGCCCAGGTGCTGCATCGCATCGAGGACCAGGCGGAGCTGGCCTTCGCTGCGCGAAACGTCGAAAGGCAGCGCATGCGCGCGACCTCCCTGCGCCCGGATGTTCATGGCGAGATCGACCAGATTCTGTTCATTTCTGCCCACCAGGGCGAGCGATGCGCCCCGGGAGGCGAGCAGGAGCGCAAGCTGCCTGCCGATTCCGCCCGAAGCTCCGGTGAGCAGGATGCGGCTTCCTTCGATCGCTGTCTTCATCATGGTTCCCCTCGGTTTCCGAGTTTTATACCCCTGTTCTGTATGGTGGTTTTGACCGGGGCGTAACGGAGTGTAACGCTGTGGGGAAATCTTGCGCTCAGGTCTGGGTGGGGGCGAGCCAGCTCCTGCCGTCCCTGGCCACCAGCAGCTCTGCGGATTCCGGTCCCCAGGTTCCTGCCGGGTAGTTCGGGAAATCCGGCGCAGGATTGTCCCGCCACACTTCCAGAATGGGCTGGATGATGCGCCAGGCCGCTTCCACCTGATCCGCCCTCATGAAAAGCGTGGCGTCTCCGCTCATCACGTCGCGCAGCAGCGTCTCGTATGCGCCGGGCGATTCAGCCCGGAATGCATCCCGGTAGCTGAATCTCATGTCGACGGGGCGTAATCTCAGCGGGGTGCCCGGTTCCTTGGCCATGAACTTCAGCACGATTCCCTGTTCGGGCTGGATCTGGATCACCAGCCTTGCAGGCTGCGCATTCAGGCCGACCGAGGCGGGAAACGAGCGATGGGGAACGTCGCGAAAGCGCACGGAAATTTCCGAGACCGCACGAGAGAGGCGTTTTCCAGTACGCAGATAGAAAGGCACATCCTGCCATCTCCAGTTGTCGACGTGCAGTTTGAGCGCGGCATAGGTTTCCGTTCCTGAATCGGGTGAAACCAGGTGCTCGGCCCGGTAGGCGGGCATTTCCGCGCCGCCCATCCATCCGGGGCCGTATTGCCCCCTCGCAGCGCATTCGGCCACTTCGTCCTTTTCGATGAGGCGGATCGCCCGCAGCACGTCGAGCTTGCGGTTGCGGATGTCGTCCGCCTCGTAGGCGACGGGGGGTTCCATGGCGACGAGGCAAAGCAGCTGGATGAGATGGTTCTGCACCATGTCCCGGAGCGCTCCGGCCTTCTCGTAATAGCCTCCCCGGTGTTCCACGCCCAGAGTTTCGGCAACGGTGATGGCGACATGATCGATATAGCTGCGGTTCCATACCGGCTCGAACATCGGA
>JABEVD010000110.1 GCA_013044025.1 Burkholderiales bacterium | reverse complement strand
TCTGGGAAACTAAAACCGGAGTCATGGAATGAAAATGAAACTCGTAGCAGCGGCGATCGGCGTGATGGCACTGGCATCCACGGCTGCAAATGCAAACACGATCTCATACACCAGCAACACCATCGCCAGCGCGGTCAACAACTGGACGAACAATCTGACCCTGACCAAGTTCGACAGCAATCTGGGCACACTGACCAGCGTAAGCTTCACCCTGTTTGGCAACGCATCAGGGTATGTCTACGTGCAGAACATCAACACCACGGTGACCGCGACGGTAACACCGACACTGTCCTCGCAGATCACGATGAGCGGCTCCGGATCTCTCGCCGGCGTCAATCTGGTCGTCACCACTCCGACCTACGTTGGCCCGAGCACGAGCCTGGCCTTATACCAAGGCCATGGTGTCGGTGTCTATGGATACTCCGACTCTGCGCAGCTGGCTGTAGGCACGCCCGCAACCCCTGTCACGCCCGGCGTGAACGTGACTCAGGTTGGGGTGCAATCTGCCAATACCACCCAGGCTTACTACTCTGGCGCTCCCGGCCTGAATGGCATTTTGTGGTCCGCGGTTGCCAGCAATTTCAGCGCGGTCGGTGGTGGATCGATTCTCCTGCCCACGACAGGAAACGGTCTAACCACTGCGAACATGTCGGGCGGCACGCAGAATCTCGGCACGCAAACCAATTCGGGTGCCTATGCTACCGTGACCTACACCTACTCGCTGCCAGCAATCGTTCCGGAACCCGGCACGCTGCTGCTGATGGGACTGGGTGTGGTCGGAATGGGATTTGCCGCATCGCGCCGCAAAGCCTGAGGCTTTTTCATCCGGAACCCTGCAGGCAACTGCAGGGTTTTTTTTCGTCCCCCGGAAAATGAATGGCAAAAAAATCAGCAAACAGTAATGCATCTGCAGCCAGGGAAGCGCTGAAATCCGCCTTCGAACGCGGCGATTATGCGCAAGCGGAAAGCTTGGCGAGATCGATGACGGCAAAGCGACCTGCTGATGCTTTTGCCTGGAACCGGCTCGGTATCGCGCTTCTTCTGGGCGGCAGGACAGAAGAAGCCATCGCCCCGACCAGAAAATCTCTGGAACTTTTGCCGCGAGATGCCGAGACGCACAACAACCTCGGCGTGATGCTGGACCATCTCGGCAGAAAACAGGAAGCCGCACAATCCTTCCGACGTGCGGTCGAAATCGAGCCATGTTACGCGGAAGCGTGCAACAACCTGGGAAATGTTCTGATCGCGACCGGAGAATCCACAGAAGCCGAATTCTGGCTGAAAAAAGCGATTTCGCTCAAGCCTGGCTATGTGGAAGCGCGCAACAATCTGGGTGCGCTTTACAGCATGCTGGGAAGGCACGAGGAAGCCGCGGACTATTTCCGCCGCGCCATCGCACAAAATCCGAATCATGCGGAAGCGCATTCCAATCTGGGCAACACCCTGCGCGACCTGGGACGACATGAAGATGCGAAGCGCTGCCTCGAAAAGGCTCTTTCGCTCAGACCGGATTATCCGGATGCCCTCAACAGCCTGGGCGTGGTGCATTTCGAACTCGGCAATCCGGAACGTGCGGCAGAATGCCACCTGAAAGCCGTCGTACTCAGACCCGATTATGCTCAATGCCATTACAACCTCGCCATGGTGAGCAAGGCCGACGATGCGCGCATCGATGCGCTCAGGACATTGCTCGAAACCGTGCGGGATGATTATTCCAGAACCTATTACTGCTTCTCGCTGGCCAGGGCATGCGAAGACACAGGAAGAATGGACGAAGCATTCGACTTTCTCGCGGAAGGAAACCGGCTGAAGAAGCGGCAGATCGGCTACCATATCGAAAGCGACAGACAGCGCTTCGAGGAAATCAGACACGCTTTCGGGAAAATCCCGGAAATTCCACCCTTGCCCATGCCGGGAGCGACCCCCATCCTCATCGTGGGCATGCCCAGATCCGGAACCACGCTAGTCGAACAGATTCTATCTTCCCATGCAGAAGTGCATGGTGCGGGGTAACTCGACATTCTCGAACGGCTCTGCGAAAGCAACTTCGTGAAATCCGCGCACCCCGATCTGGAAGAAACCTGCAGAATCATCACTTACCTTTACCTCGAAAGCCTGGATTCGCACGGAAAACGTTTCGTCACCGACAAGATGCCGCTCAATTTCCTGTGGCTGGGATTCCTGCTTGCTGCCACGCCGGAAATTCGGGTGGTTCATGTGAAGCGCGATCCGGTCGCCACCTGTTTCTCGAATTTCAAACAGCTCTTCGCAAACAAGGGAAACGGCTTTTCCCACGATCTGTCCGATCTCGCGCAATATTATCGACTTTACGAAGACCTGATGGAATTCTGGAAGGAGCATTTCCCCGGAAGGATTCATGAACTGAATTACGAACGACTCACCGAAAATCAGGAAGAAGAGACGAGGAACCTGCTCGAATACTGCGGTCTGGACTGGGATGAAAATTGCATGGAATTCGAAAATACCGGGCGTGCCGTCCAGACGGCGAGCGCAGCACAGGTGAGGAATAAAATGTACAGGGGAAGTTCACAGGCCTGGAGAAAATACGAGAAGCATCTCGCCCCCCTGCTCGAAGAATTGGGGCGAAAATAGCTGCATTTTGATTGGGCATATTGACCTTGACACCGGATTGCCCTAGCATTCCATCTCCTGCGAAAGTGGCGAAATTGGTAGACGCACTGGATTTAGGTTCCAGCGGGCAACCCCCGTGAGAGTTCGAGTCTCTCCTTTCGCACCATCCATTCCAACTGCGGCGGGTTACACCGACCGCCATACTATAATCCGATGTTTACATGGAACATGACGACTCAAAAATGGAAACGCTGAATTCTGTGAAGGCCATTCTCGGCACGACGCTGCATCTGGGAGATCGGATCGAATCCCTGACACCGGATTCGCAGCTTCTCGGAGCCATTCCCGAACTCGATTCGATGGCCGTCGTCAGTCTCATCACCTCCCTGGAAGAACATTACGGATTCGCGATCGACGACGACGAGATCAGCGCCGACACGTTCGCAACGCTCGGCAGCCTCGTCGATTTCGTGGACCGAAAACTCGCCTCATGAACGGGCCCGGAGCAAAGCCCTTTTTCCTGGAAGCATCCGGGGGAGAGCGCTTTGCCATCCATTTCCCTCCCGCAGGACGCTGTCGCGGAACGGTCCTGTTCGCACCGCCCTTCGCAGAGGAGCTGAACAAATCCAGGCGAATGATCGCCATGCAATCCAGAAATCTCGCTTCGATCGGCTTTGCGGTGCTGCATGTCGATCTTCTGGGCACCGGCGACAGCAGCGGAGATTTCAGGGATGCCGGATGGGCAGCCTGGCAGGAAGACCTTCTGCTTGGCGCATCCTGGCTGAGGAAGCGATACGAAGCCCCGCTCGTCCTGTGGGGAATGCGCCTCGGCGCCCTGCTCGCGCTCGATGTCGCACCGATGATCCAACCCGATTCCATTCTGCTCTGGCAACCCGTCGTCAGCGGAGAGGCATTCACCACGCAATTCCTGAGATTGCGTGTGGCGAGCGAAATGATGGGCGGCGGCAAAAAAACCGTGAAGGATCTGAGATGCGAACTGGCAGCGGCAGGCTCCATGGAAATCGCAGGCTATGAAATCTCCTCCGGACTCCTGGAAGCCATCGACCGCCTGAAACTTTCCGAAATGGGCATGCCGGGCACGGATCATTGCTGGATGGAAGCCGTACAGGATGAATCCGCCCCCCCTTCTCCCGCCACCTCGAGAATGCTGGAAGCCTGGAGAAACAGGGGAATCCGGGTCGAGCATGTCCGGATGAAATCAGAGCCTTTCTGGTCCACCCAGGAAATCACCGACAGCCCCGGCTTCCTCTCCTGCACCACTGGGCATGTTTCCGAAAAATATCCATGAAGCATTCGGAAAAAGCCTTCACTTTTTCTTCCGGAGGCCTCGTCGGCATCGTCTCGGTTCCGGAAACACCGGCAAATGGTACCGGCGTCCTGGTCATCGTGGGTGGACCACAATACCGGATCGGCAGCCACAGGCAGTTCACGCTGCTTTGCCGCGATCTGGCCGCAGCCGGCATTCCGGCGATGCGCTTCGACTACACGGGAATGGGGGACAGCGAAGGCCCTTTGAGAAACTTCGAGGAAGTGGAAGAAGACATCCAGGCTGCCGTCGAGACATTTTTCGAGCATTGCGATGGCCTGAAGAAAGTCGTGCTTTGGGGGCTTTGCGATGCTGCAACCTCAGCCACTTTCCATGCCTGGAAGGATCCGCGGATTTCCGGCATGGTGCTGCTCAATCCATGGGTCAGGACGATTGCCGGTGAAGCGAAAGCCCGCATGAAGCATTATTATCTTTCCAGGCTGGTCGACCCCGCATTGTGGCGCAAGATTCTCACCGGAAAATTCGACTTTTCCGGCTCGACGAAGGATTTCATCGGATCGGCTTCCAGCGCATCCGTGCATGTCGATTCATCCTCCCTGCCGGAGAGGATGAGAACCTCTCTTGAAAAATTCCAGGGTAAAATCCTGTTCATCCTGAGCGGAAACGACCTCACCGCAAGGGAATTCGACGATCTTGCGAAATCTTCCGCCTGGCGCGAGCTGATCAGCAGGACGGAAAGACACGATCTGGCTGAAGCGGACCACACTTTTTCCAGGAGACAATGGCGCGACCGGGTCTATTCCTGGACAATCGAATGGATCCTGAAGGAGAAATGATGAGAGCTGCAACGGCATTGCTGATGACGATATTCTGCGCCACGGCCTCGGCTGCGGACATCTGCCCTCCTGCCAACATCGATGCGAAGTACGGTCCTTTCGATTACACCGATCCGGTCGCGGTGGCGCAAAATCTGCCAATCGTCGAAAAATATCACTTCCAGCCGCAAGTGGAGGAACTGATCCGGGGAGAGTCCGGATCCGTCATCGGCGATCTCGATTATGTCCTGAGATCCTTTCCGAACCACCACAGGGCTTTGCGCTCGCTCACCCGCCTCGCCATGCGGGCGCATTCGGACAGGCCAGATCATGCCCATTTCACCGTGGACTGCTATTTCAGGCGCGCGCTCGGATTCGCCCCCCAGGATCCCATCGTCCATCTGCTGTACGGGAATTATCTCTATGACGGCGGAAGCGCAAAACTGGCGCTGGACCAGTTCCTGCAAGCGGAGAAGCTGGCCCCATCCAATCCCAACGTCCTCTACAATGCCGGGCTGATGTATTTCAACCTGAAGGAATACGACCAGGCGCTCTCCTATGCGAAAAGGGCTTATGCTGCAGGATTTCCCCTGCAGGGACTGAAGCTCAAGCTCAAAAAAGCGGGAAAATGGCAGTGATTACGCTCTTTTCCTGCGCATCCGCTGCGCAACCGTAAGTCGCACCGGGGACGAAGACGCTTCCTGCCGAACCGGCTCGTCGGGCGCCTTTCCACCGGCGATCTGCTTTTCCAGCCATACCCGGGTGAGCAGCATGAGCGCAAGCTCATAATAGGGCAGATCAAAGTAGTCGAGACTGAGGAAAGCCCCCCCCGTGGCAAAAGCCACCTGGCTCACCTGGATCATTCTCGCCAGATTCGCAGCCCACTGGTATTCAGGCTGCCTTTTCGCCCGCTCGATGATCCAGGTTCCATTGCGCCAGGTGAACAATCCCAAGGAAAGGAACAGCGCGAGCCCGACGAAACCATGCTCGCCGAGCGCCTGGAAATAAATGCTGTGCGCAGCATGAACATCGAGCGGATTCGGTGCGTATTGCGCGAAGACCCCCTTGTCGTAGATTTCATATCCCCCGCCCACGAGCGGCCGATCCAGAGCGAGATTCCACGCCATATGCCAGGCATTGATTCTGCCCATCGCGGAACGGTCCTTCTGATAGGTATCGATGGTATGCATCCTCTGCATCCATTCCGACGGCATGAAGGCAATCAGGGCCGGAATCAGCAGCACCAGGACCACCCCGAAAGAACCCTTGCGCTCGGTCTTGAGCCACAGGAAAAGACTGGAAAAGGAAACCGCGATCAGCGCCCCCCGAGAGTAGCTTCCCAGCGCGGAAAAGGCGCAAAGCAGCATGGAAAGACCCAGCCCCTTCTTCACCCAGGGGTGAGTCTCCGTGAGCTGAAGATAGCGCATCAGCGGGATCACCATGATGAGGGCAAGTGCCAGCGCGTTGTTGTCCTCGATGTAGGAACCGGGCGGCCCCCACACCTTGAAGGAACCACCGTGAAGCACGGTGAAAACTCCTCCCTTGGTGCCGAAGAAACCGAGCGAAATGACCAGCGCCCAGACCAGCCAACGGATATGCTCACGTGAATGGAGCACCGTCAGGGTGACGAAGATCATGGTCAGGGTTTTCATGATGGTAACCCAGCGGTAATACACCTGGTCCGGATGGATGGCGAAAATGGAGGTCACGCACATCCACAACATGAACAGGAAAAGGCAGATCGTGACCGATCTCACCGGAAGGTGACGCTTGCTACCGGAAAAAAGCATGCCCAGAATGGTTGCGATTGCAATGATTTCTGCGAAGGGAAAGCTGTAGGCGAAGCCCCAGGAAAGCCGATGAGGGTTCATGACGCTGATCCAGACCCACATCATGATCCCAACCGGCGGGTTCCTGAGCATGTACGGGATGGAACCCAGCACGATCGCCGTAATTAGGAAGTCTCTCATCGCATCAGGTCATTTTGCATGAAGGCGTATTCTACCCTGTTACGTAAGCATCATGCCAATCGCGCGATCCGGCGAGATTTTTGGACAATACCATCCGGGTCTGGGTTATAATTCCCCCAATTCTATGTTCCAATACTTCTGTATTGAAAAACCATATCGGAATGAATGCTGAAAAGCCCCCGGGTTCGAAACAGGCGCTGGTGATCATAGGCATGCACAGGAGCGGCACATCGGCCACGACCGGTGCATTGCGCTGCCTGGGCGTGGATCTCGGCAACAGGCTTTACAAGGGCCACGAAGGCATCAACGACAAGGGCTATTTCGAGCACAGCGACCTCGCTGACGCGAATGACGAAGCGCTTTCCGCTCTCGGCTCGAGCTGGGACGATATCCTGCTCAGACAGGAAAACTGGTGGAAAAGGGAGGAATTGATCCCCTTTGCCGCAAGGATCCGCAGCCACATCAGGAAGGATTTCGCGAACAGCAGCATCTGGGCGGTGAAGGATCCGAGGGTCTGCAGATTGCTGCCCTGGTGGCTGGAAATATTCGATTCCGAACGAATCTCCCCCCGTTTCATTTTCGTCATCCGTTCCCCGCATGCGGTATTCCGTTCCCTGGAACGCCGTGACGGATTTTCGATGGAAAAATCCTTTCTGCTCTGGTCCCTGCATTATCTCGAGGCGGAGCAATGGAGCAGGAATTTTCCCAGGGCCTTCGTCGATTTCGACCGATTCATCGAACATCCCGCACAGGAACTCGCAAGGGTGGAGGAAACCCTCGGCATCTCCTTCCCGATTTCGGTCGAAAACGCCGCGCCATGCCTGAATCAATTCCTTTCGAGAGATCTTCGTCACCACCAGGAACGGGAAAGCCCGGAAAGCTCGCCCGTCCTTTCCCTGACCCATGCGCTGCACCAGTCCCTGCTTGGCGCGGTGGACTCAGGACAGCCAGACTCCCTTGAAATGGATGCGCTTTGGAATAAGATGGAGTCGATCCAGTCCGGATTCCCCAGGGCGCTCGTCGAACACATCCGCTCTTCCGGCTCCATCCAGGGCAATCTGCAGATCACCATGAACCGGTTGATGCGATCCTGGTCCTGGTATACCGGAAAGCCGGTCAGATTCCTGGAAAGACTCGCCGGGCGAAACGTATGAATTCATGCAATGGATAGTGAAGTGAATGAAGTGAACCCGACAGTTTCCGTCATCATTCCTTCGTATAACTGCGAAAGATACATCGCGGAAACGATCGACAGCATCCTGGGACAAACCTTTCAGGATCTGGAACTCATCGTCGTGGACGACGGATCGACCGACCGTACCAGAGAGATCGTGAACAGCTTCGGTCATCCGGTCAGACTCGTCACCCAACAAAACGCCAGGGTATGCGCCGCCAGGAACCGCGGCATCCGCGAATCCAGAGGAAAATACATCTGCCTGATGGATCATGACGATTACTGGTTCGCGCACAAACTGGCTTCCCAGGTGAAATGCCTGGAAGAACACCCCGAAGCGGGGGCGGCCCACAGCCCCTTCATCCTCTGGCATCCCGATGCGAACGGCAATTTTCCCCCGCCGCAAAGCCTAGCCCCGCAAGGCGATCTGGAAGAAGTTTCCGCCGAGGATTCGGGCTGGATGTATCACCGACTTCTTTTCGACTGCGTCATGCTCACGAGTTCGGCCATGTTCCGCCGCGAAGTTTTCGACAAGTGCGGAAACTTCGACGAATCCCTGCCCTACAGCGAGGACTGGGACCTTTGGTTTCGCATTTCCCGCGCATACCCCTTCATCAAGCTGCGCCAGCCCACTACGCTGTACCGGCAGCATCCTCAGCAGGGAAACCGCGTGGTTCGCGACATAGACTACCGCACGGTGCTGCTGGAAAAGGCTTTCAACCGGTGGGGCCTCACCGGCCCCGACGGACAGAGCGCCGACCGGAAGAAATTCATGAGGCAGCTTGCGAAATATCATGCGGATTTCGGGCTCCATCACCTGCAGGCCGGACATGTGCAAAAAGCTTCCGAATCATTCCTGAAGGCATGGAAAAGAAACCCGATGCAGCCGAAATACCTTGCCTACATCGCGGCCGGATTCCTGGGATGGAGACCGAAGTGGTGAAAGGCGGCGAAGTCTGTGTGGTGATTCCCTATTTCCAGCGCTCCCCGGCCCCCCTGAAAAGAGCGCTTGCTTCGGTCTTTTCCCAGGAAAATTTCCCCACGCCCTTCGTCCTCATCGTGGACGACGAATCGCCCTATTCCGCAGCCAAGGTCGTCGAAACGCATTTCCAGGCGCAGCGTGAACAGATCCGCATCCTTTTCCAGAAAAACTCCGGCGCCGCGAAGGCGCGTAATACCGGGCTCGACAACCTTCCGCAAGGCACCAAATATGTCGCGTTCCTGGATTCGGACGACGAATGGACGCCCTTCCACCTCGAAAACGCAGTCAGAATGTTCGATTCTGGCTGCGACTTCTATTTCGCCGGGCACAAAAGAAGCGAATGGAAGGAAGACAAATTTTCCATGATCGGATTCGATCCGGCAAACCATCCCTGCGTGGACGAAAGCAGGGGCCTTCATGAATACCGGGGAGACCTGATCGTTCCGGTCATGAAAGAACACCTGGTTCAGACCTCTTCCGTCGTTTATCGCCTGGAAAGAATTCCGGCAATTCGCTTCCCGGTCGACCTCGTGCTCGGCGAAGATGAAGTTTTCTGGGTGAAGGCGATGCGGCTGGCGAGAAAGACCGGATTTTGCCGCCATGTGGAAGTGCAAATGGGTCGTGGGGTGAACATCTCGCAGGGAGGGGAATGGGGCAGCGAACGCGCGCTGCAGTTGACTTCCCAGAACATGCTGTACTGGCGCAGAATCACGGATCTGCTTCCGGATGAAAGGGATCTGGGACCGCTCAAAAAACTCAGGATCAGACAGCTCCGCAGGAATCTCGCGGAAATTTTCCTGTACCGGCTAAGGCGTGGCGCAGGACTGCCGCTGCGCCAGCTCGCAGCCTGCACTTGTGCCGATCCGCTCTGGCTCTTCAGCCTCTGGAACCTCCTCTTCGACCGAATCATGCGCCGCCGGGAAGGCGAGGCAAGATGAACCCGATCCGCCTGGGAATTTTCAAGTCGAACGAAATCCCCCAAAGCTTCCGGGTCTATGCAGCCAATATCGAAAAATGGCTTCCCGCCCTGGGCATCGAAATCATCCCCTTTTCCGGCAAGAAGGATCTGCCCGGAACCGCTGATCTGCTTTGGGACATCCGCTCGGGAGGGGGAAATCCCCCCCTCGAATTCATGCTGGATGGACCGCCGCTCGTGATGACCGTGCACGGATTCGCCCCCATCAGCCTGTCCGGCCGAGAATATTATGGAACGCTGAAAGGCATGCTGCTGTCCGGCCGGTATTCACGCGAGAAGCTGGCAAAATGGCAGGAACTCGGCGACGCAGTCAGCGGGATCATCGCCGTTTCCGATTTCACCAAAGCGGAAACGATCAGGCTGACCGGCGTTCCTGCTGAAAAAATCACCGTCTGTCACCATGGTGTCGATTCGGAAAGTTTCAGCCCGTCGGCGCATCCGGACAGGGGAAATTATTTTCTGCACATTTCCAACGACGAACCGCGCAAGAATCTGGCCAGAATCGTCCAGGCATTCAGGAAACTGAGAAAGTCCCACGACGTGGAGCTGCTGCTCAAGCTCCCGGCCGGCGTGGCTTCGCGCTACTCGGGCATCGAAGGCGTGAAGACGATCGACCGCCATCTGGACAAGGATGAACTGGCCGCGCTGTACAGGAATGCGCTGGGCTTCGTCTTCCCTTCCCTTTACGAAGGATTCGGCCTGCCCATACTGGAAGCCATGGCAAGCGGCTGCCCGGTCATCACATCGAATGCCAGCGCCTGCCCGGAAGTAGCCGGAAATGCGGCATGGATTGTCGACCCTCGCAACGCGAACGCCTTGTTCGAAGCCATGCAATCCCTTTTTGTGGATGAGGATGCGCGCGCCATGCGGATCGCGGCAGGGCTTTCCAGAGCGGCGTCCTTTTCGTGGCAGCAAAGCGCCGCCTGCCATGTGAATGCATTCAGAAAAGCCATCGAACCCTAAGCAGGAGCCGCAACAATGCCCATCATTCCCCCCCGATTGCTGCAACCCGCCGTCAGAAACCTCGCCAATTGCGACCTGCTGCAGGGAC
Organism: Burkholderiales bacterium; assembly: GCA_013044025.1. GTDB lineage: Bacteria > Pseudomonadota > Gammaproteobacteria > Burkholderiales > JABEVD01 > JABEVD01. The sequence continues at coordinate 9,272 of JABEVD010000110.1, read as the reverse complement.
GGCTATGGAAATACGTGGTCTTGGTTCGCAGGCATTACGCAAAATCCGAACCGCCTCTGGAACTCGAGACCACGATCGAGGGCGACATCAGGATCCGCACTTCCCTCTCCGACCATATCGAAGCCCAGCTTTTCTGGCAGGGATATCAGGAAGCCGACCAGGGCGTGCTCGAAATGATCCGGAAAAAGCTCCCTTCGGACGGGGTTTTCATCGACATCGGCGCCAACATCGGCTCCTTCACGCTGGTCGCGGCAAAAATCGCGCAACATGGCCAAGTGCATGCTTTCGAGCCAAGCGCCCACCATTTTTCCAGGCTTTCGAAAAACGTGGCGATGAACGACTTCGGAAACGTTTCCCTCAACCGCAAAGGCTTGAGCGATCAGCGAGGTTCCGCAACGCTGTTCCTTCCCAGCATGAAGGGGGAAATGAACAACAGCGGCGCTGCCAGCCTCTTCTCCTGCAGCTCGGAAGAAATCAATCAGGTCAGGGAAGACATCGAGTTGGTACGCCTGGACGACTATGTGTCGGAAAAGGGCATCGAAAGGATCGATCTGGTCAAGATCGACATCGAGGGAGCCGAATTCGATGCGCTGAAGGGATCCTGGTCGGTCCTGTCCCGATTCCGCCCGATCGTCCTGATGGAACTGGACCTGGATAATCTGAAACGGGCTGGTTGCGCCCCGGAGGAAATCCTGTCTTTCTGGGAAAAATTGAACTACCAGGTATTCAGGATCGAAAACAGCGGAGAAAGCATCCCGATCCGGAACATTGGCGATCTGAAGCTGCACCAGAACCTGATCTGCCGCCCCATGGATTGATTTTCAATGACATGCGCGCATGCGCGCCGTGCTTGGTTTATAATGCCGGAAAACAAAAATCCAGGCGCAGCAAAAAAACGGATCCAATTCATTCAGAAGCCAAAACTGCCATGCCCGCAAACATCCTGAACCAGTTCAAGAATTCGATCACGAAGACCGCCGGCCAGATGGGATATGAAATCATTCCCGCCTGGAAGCTGAGCCGCAAACCCGAATCCGATCTGCTTGGCGCGCTTTTTGCCCTTCACAACATCGCCACGGTGCTCGATGTGGGGGCCAACAAGGGGCAATATGCCGACTATCTGCGGAATCATCTGAATTTTCGCGGTCGCATCATTTCCTTCGAACCCATCCGGGAAAATTGCCTTCATCTCCGGGAAAAGGCTTCCGGTCGCCCGGACTGGGACATTCGCGATTTCGCGCTCGGCAACGAAAACACCTCGCAGGATCTGCAGATCATGAAGGCCGACGTTTTCTCCTCCTTCCTGAATCCGACGACCGAATTCACCCATGGTTTCGAACAATACAATGCGGTGCAAAGAACCGAGAAGGTCGCGATCAGGAGGCTGGATGACATTCTCGATGAAATCGACTGCCATCCTTCCAGGGTCCCGGTATACCGCAAAATCGATACCCAGGGTTATGACATGGAAGTGATCAAGGGCGCGAAAAACGCCCTTCAGGACATACGCGCGCTGCAAACCGAGCTTTCCGTCATCAACATCTACGAAAACATGCCTTCCATGCTGGAGGTCATCACTCATCTGGACAATCTGGGTTTCAAGATCGCAGGCATGTTCCCGGTGAGCCACGACCAGAACATGAAAGTCGTCGAATTCGACGCGGTATTCGTCAACGACAGGTTCTCCAGGAAATGACCCTCATGCGGGCCGATGCGATGAAACCACCTGCTGCATCCAGAGCGTAATGTCCACCCGAAAAGCCATCGCCTTTTCCTATGTAGACCGCTACTCGTCGCTGATCATTTTTTTTCTGACCTCGACGATCATTGCGCGCCTGCTCACCCCGGAACAGGTCGGCGTATTTTCCGTGACCATGATCATCATCGGATTCATGGCGCCCTTCCGGGATCTCGGCGCAAGCCAGTACCTGATCCAGGAAAAGGAGCTCACCAGAACCAGAATCCAGGCAGTTTGGGCGGTACAGTTGTTCCTGAATGCGCTGCTCTCGCTGCTGATTTTCGCATCCAGAAATTTCGTGGCCGAATTCTATCATCGCCCGGAAATCAGCAGCATCATGGACGTTCTTGCAGTCAGCTCCCTGCTGGTTCCGTTTGGCGCGCTGACCATCGCCTGGCTCACACGCGAACTCAGGTTCGAGCGTCTCGCGATCATCCGTTCCGGAGGAGCCCTGACCGGCTCGGCGGTTTCCATCGCTTTTGCCTGGAGCGGTCACGGCCCCATCAGCCTGGCTTATGGAGCCCTGACCTCTTCGCTGATGATCGCATTCCTCTCGATGTTTTTCAGGCCACGGCATTTTCCCTGGCTGCCCGGCACCCGGGAAATCTCCAAGGTGCTGAGCTTCGGCACCTCGATTTCCGGTATTTCCCTGCTCAATCAGGCCTACCAGGGAACCCCCGAACTCATCCTCGGCCGGATCCAGGGAATGTACACGGCCGGCATCTTCAGCCGGGCACAGGGACTCGTCAATCTTTTCGAGCGGCTCATGATGGATTCGATCTATGCGGTTGCGCTGCCCACCTTCTCCAAGCTTCACCATCAGGGAGATCAACTCGATAGCGCATTCTTCAAAAGCATCTCCATCGTGTACGCCCTTGGCTGGTCGCTTCTGATGTTCATAGCGGTGATGGCCAATCCGATCATCAATCTGCTCTACGGCCCGCAATGGAGCCAGTCCGTGGACATCACCAGAATCCTGTGTCTTTCCGCATGCTTCTATCTGATCATCACCCTGTTCCCCGCCCTGCTGATCGCCACCGGAAAGCGCATGATCGTATTGCGGCTTACCGTGATCAACGTGGCGCTGCAGGGCGGCCTATCGCTCGTCGGGGGTAGCCTGGGACTGTACTGGATGGGATGGGGAATCACGCTCGCCTCCCTGCTCATCTCCCTGATCTGGATGCATGTCACGCAGAAAATCAGTGGATTTTCCTGGCATCACTTCCGCATCTCCCTCTGGAAAAGCGCGATCATCGCACTCTCCTCGATGGCGGTGCCGCTCCTCGCCGCCTTCATTTTCCGGGGTCATCCCGACCAGTTGGTTGCCCCCTTGCTCATCGGTGGCATCGGCATGCTGGTGGGCATCATGGTTTCGGCCAGGAAAGTCGCTCATCCCCTGTGGTCTGAAATCGAACAGATTCTAATCTTTCTCCGCAAGCGGTTTTCTCCGGCCATCAGAAACAACCGGGATTGAAGCGCCTCCCGGCTTCCTGCGATTTCCCCTGTGGAGTGCGTGCCCCCTGGCCTGCACCGGTTCGATCATTGCGCTGATCAGCAACAGGTACACCAGCAGAGCGATGCGCGGAAAATCCAGCACGCTGTCGAAAATGCCGACGACGAGCAGCGAAAACAACGAAGCGAACTGCGCCATGGCAATCGCACCGGAAGAACCCGAAAGCAGCCTCGCCAGGGCATAAAGGCAAAGTAGTCCGAAAGAGAGCAGGCCGAACCATCCCTGGTCGAAAAAGACGTGAAGGAAAAGATCCTTTTCATGCCAGGCAAGGTGCTCGTGGTCGCTCGTGAAGAACCAGCGATCCATTCCCTCCGCGAAATCCCCATTCCGCAGGACATTCCCGAAACCGTCTGAAAGACTCACTTTCCTGATGTCCAAATACCCATTCCGGCTTGCGTCCGCAAGATAGAATTGCATCATCGGCCTGGAATACCAGGGCTCATCCCCCATTTGCCCCGAATGCAGGCTGATCCTGTAGGATTGCCATTTTCCATCCGGGGAGATCGAAACGGTCGCGGCAGCGCATCCCTTTTCGTAGATCAGCAGCTTTTGGCAGATCGCCGCGTTCAGGAACTGATTGGGGAATGCAGTCCTCGCCTCAAGGGATACAAAATATTCCCGATAGGGATCCACGGAAATGCGTTGCGCGAATCGAAGCGGCTCCCCTTCCCCGGCCAGATCCGAACCGGAAAACCTCAGGAAATGGCCATCCCGATCCTGTTCGAACCGGAACAGGGAAGCATTGCTGGCGCTTTTCCAGAAATTCGTTTCCGGAAAACTGCCCATTCCCATCCCGAAAAACCTCGTGCTCCAGTCAGAATTCATCACGGAAAGCACTTCCTCCCAGTGAGAGATCCTGACCCCGAAATCCCTTTTGGTTTGCGCAAAGCGGTCCGCGACGTAATAGTTGCCCATCACCGGAATGACGAACGCAGCGAGGAGCAGGAAAAAAACCGCAATCAGGCCGGATTGCCGATCCCCGCGCCAGAAGGGCCCCAGCCTGGAACGGTTGAATACAAGGAGGGCGAGGCAGTAAAGATCGATCCACGCACCACCGAAAAGCGCGACATCCCCCCCCCAGTGTCGGTCGACCAGCAGTGCGCCGATCATCATGGCAAGGAGCCCCGATCCTGCCAGCATGCCGCCCGGTTCTCCCTTCCTGATGGAGAGAAAATATCCTGCTGCGTACATGAAAAATGCAACGACGAAGGAAACATAAGCCCCCTTGCCGAACATTTCCGAAAGGATCAGGGCCAGAGGCAGAAAAATGACCAGGATGGCCGCCATTGCAGGCTTGTGATGCAGGGTGCGATCGCCCAGAAAAAGGGTGGCGCCGGTCACCAGCACGCCGGCCAGCAGGCCGCGATAACCCGCTGTCGCGAAGGAATGCACGAGAAGCAGCCCGGAAAACGCGAGGATCGGAAAAAGCGCTGCGTGGCCACGCCCATGTCCCGGGCTTCTCGTCATCGCAAGCAGCAGGATCGCTGCGGACAGGCCCAACCCGAGATAAAGGCCGCGGGAAAAAGTCACCATGACCGCATAGGTTCCTGCTACGAGCAGCATCGCGGCGGCGATTTTCGCAATGACCGGCTTCACCCTGAAAAAGGCATATGCCGCCAAAGGCATGGTCATCGCAAGGAAGGCGTCGATGGCCGCCCCCCCCAGATGCATTTCAGGAAAGCTGGCCGTGATCCGGTAATCGCTAGCGAAATCCATGAGCCCGGTATAGGTCCATCTTTCCCAAAAGGAGAACAGGGAAACGAGCGCAAGCCCGGTCAGCAGTCCTGGGATGAAAAGCCTCTCCAGCCCGTCGTTGCCCATGCTTCTTTTCAGCAGCGGCATCAGCAGGACGATCCAGAGCACCGGCTTGAAAACCCGCAGGCTGTTGTAGTGGTTCAAATAGCTGGAAAAGGTATTCGCATCTGGCGCCTGATAGGGGGAAAATCCGATCCAGGCGGAAATGCAGCAGGATAGCAGAAAAAGGCCGCCGAGAAGGATTGCCGGGGCGGTCAGCCTTGCAACAGGCGCATCTCCGGCAAGTCGAAGATAGCCCAACGCAATGGTGACGAGCAGGAAGAAATCCAGTTCCTCGAAGTGGATCCATCCGCTCCAGGGAGAAAGATCGGCGACCGGAAGAATGGCGGGAATGAAAAAAAGCCAGTAATGAGGGCGGCACCAGAGCAGCACTGCATAGGCCGCAAGGGCGGCGCCCAGCCACCACGGGTCGAGCGGATATTGCCGCAGCCCCAGGAAAATTCCTGCAAAGCTAGCCAGGATCGCAGGAAGGGCCAGCAGCCTCGTCATGTCACATGGTTCCACATCATTGAAAAATGGTATCACAATCGGGCGAAATGCTCCCCCTTTTCAATTTATCGCACAGTTCGTCCCGGATATAAATTAAAATGCACCTTGGCCGCGGCATGGAACTCGATGCGCATGCGGTCTCCAAAATTTTGACGAGGACGACATGGGGAATACAAGAACGGTTTCTGTAGTTGGACTGGGGTATGTGGGGCTTCCGGTTGCCGTGGCATTCGGCAAGATGCGCCGCACCATCGGTTTTGACATCAACGCCACCCGCATCGCCGAATTGAAGGCAGGTCACGACAGGACCGGCGAAGTGGAATCCGCCGACCTGCGTCAGGCCGACATCCTGTTCACGGCAGATATCGAGGAATTGAAGCTGGCGGATTTTCACATCGTTGCCGTCCCGACTCCGGTCGACGATGCAAACCAGCCTGATCTCACCCCGGTTCACAAGGCATCGAGGACCGTGGGACGCGCGCTGAAAAAGGGAGACATCGTCGTGTACGAATCGACCGTCTATCCCGGCGTCACCGAAGACGAATGCGTGCCCATCCTCGAAGCAGAATCGGGTCTCAAGTGCGGGGTGGATTTCAAGGTGGGGTACAGTCCCGAGCGCATCAATCCGGGCGACAAGGAGCATACCTTCACGAAAATCAAAAAGGTGGTTTCAGGGCAGGATGAGGAAACGCTGGAAATCGTCGCCGATGTGTACGCATCGGTGGTGACGGCTGGCGTGCACAAGGCGGCCACCATCAAGGTGGCCGAAGCGGCCAAGGTCATCGAAAACACCCAGAGAGACCTCAACATCGCGCTGATGAACGAACTCGCCCTGATCTTCGACAGGATGGGCATCGACACCAACGACGTCCTGGAAGCGGCGGGAACGAAATGGAACTTCCTCAAGTTCAAGCCGGGTCTGGTTGGAGGTCACTGCATCGGGGTCGATCCGTATTACCTCACCCACAAGGCTGAAAAGCTAGGCTACATTCCCCAGGTCATTCTTTCCGGTCGCAGGATCAACGACGGCATGGGTGAATTCATCGCCCAGCGCACCGTCAAGGAAATGATCCGTGCAGGACACAATGTGCTCGGCAGCCGGGTGACGGTACTCGGCCTCACCTTCAAGGAAAATTGCCCCGACCTCAGGAACTCGAAGGTGATCGACATCATCCGCGAACTGGAAGATTACGGGATCCATGTCCAGGTGACCGATGCGCTGGCAGACCATGAAGAGGCGATGGAAGAATATGGCGTGAAGCTCGTTCCGTTCGAAAAACTCGAACCTGCATCGGCACTGGTGGTTGCGGTTGCCCATTCCGCCTATTGCGATTTGAGCCCTGCAGATCTCCGTTCGCTTGCCACCGGCAATCCGGTGGTCATCGACGTCAAGGGGATTTATGACAAGCCCGCGCTCCGCGATGCGGAAATCCAGCTCTGGAGACTCTGATACATTCGATCATGAGCCAAAATTACGAAAATCTCGCCAAAGCCTTGCGCTCCGATCCAAAAAAATGGCTGGTCACCGGAGTGGCCGGTTTCATCGGATCGAACCTGCTGGAAACCCTGCTCGATCTCGACCAGATCGTGGTCGGGCTGGACAATTTCTCGACCTCCCATCGCGGGAATCTGGATGAAGTGAGAGCCCTGGTGGGAGAATCCCGCTGGAAAAACTTCACTTTCATCGAAGGGGATATCTGCGATCTTGCCACCTGCAGGAAAGCCTGCGAGGGAATCGATCATGTGCTGCACCAGGCGGCACTCGGGAGCGTGCCCCGTTCGATCGAGGATCCGGTCTTCACCAACGCGAACAACATTTCCGGCTTTCTCAACATGCTGGTGGCGGCAAAGGATGCCGGGGTTTCCCGTTTCGTTTATGCAGCATCCAGTTCCACTTATGGAGATCATCCTGGCCTGCCGAAAATCGAGGAAGAAATCGGCAATCCGTTGTCGCCTTATGCCGTGACGAAATACGTGAACGAACTTTATGCGGATGTATTCGCGCGCACTTACGGCTTCAAGGCGACCGGACTTCGCTACTTCAACGTGTTCGGCCCGAGGCAGGACCCGGAAGGCGCCTATGCCGCAGTAATTCCGAAATGGTTTTCCGGAATGCTGAAAGGAGAAGCCATCTACATCAACGGCGACGGCGAAACCAGCCGGGATTTCTGTTATGTGGACAATGTCGTACAGGCCAACCTGCTTGCCGCATGCACGGAAAACGCGCAAGGTGAAGTGTTCAATGTCGCTTTCGGCGAGCGCACCACGCTCAACGAACTGTTCGATCTCATCGCAGGCGAACTGAAGGGAAAGCGTCCGGGAATCGTCGTTCCTCCTCCGGTCCACCGCGAATTCAGGGTAGGGGACGTGCGCCATTCCCTTGCGGACATCGGAAAGGCTCGCAGAATCCTAGGCTACGAACCGCAATATTCGGTCAGGACCGGACTGACGAAGGCAAGCGACTGGTATATCGCAAAACTCGGCGATTGAACGTCATTCCTGATGATGCCGGAACCACTGCTCCAGCATCATCAGGACCCATACCATGGTTCCGTAATAGCCTGAATGCGACTGTGCATGCAGCCTGAACAGGCTGTCTGCGAATCCGGGGCGGATGATGTTTCGCCTGCCCAGGGACTCCAGGCTTTCCCTTCCCAGTTCCTGCAACTTTCCATCGTGCTTCATCCACTCCCCGAAAGGCAGGCCGAATCCATGCTTGCTCTTGGTGAGAATTTCGTCCGGAAGAAATCCGCGCAGCGCTTCCTTGAAGAAATAGCGCAGTTTCGTACCTTTCAGCTTGAGTTCCGGATCGAGTCTCGCGGAAAATGCCATCACCTCGTCGGAGAGCATGGGAAAGGCGATGTCCACCCCGGCAAGCTGGCAGGTTCTCGTCACCTTGGGCAGATCGTTGTCCGCCAGCGTGAATTTCAGATCAAGCGCGAGCATCCGGTTCAACATGGTTTCCGCATGGGCGCCATGATACACATCGTTCAGCAAGCGGACCGGATTCCCCCTGTCCAGCCCTTCCAGGAAGTCTGAAGTGAACACTTCCGTCGCCCCCAGCCTTTCCAGCAGATTGTAGGTTTCGAGGCGGGCGGGCATGGGCGTCTTCGCCTGCTCGATATAGCTGCGCAGCTTTCTCACCGGCATCAGGGCGGAAGGCAAGCCGTAGGCGACGGGTTCGATGAGGCCGTTGCGAAGCGGGGAAGGTACCCTTTCGTAAATGGAAAAGATCCTCTGGCTCGCATAGCGGCTGTTCCCGCCGAAAAGTTCGTCCCCGCCGTCTCCGCCCAGAAGCCGCTCGATTCCGTCTTCCTTCTCCAGTTTCGCGCAGAAATAGGTCGGTACCGCGGAAGAATTGCCGAAAGGCTGATCATACGCGGCTGCGATTTTCGGGATCGCCATGGCCACATCGTCCGGCGTCACGTAATATTCGTGATGATCGGTGCCGAATCGCTTCGCCGCGATCCTGGCATATTCCATTTCGTCGTAGCCTTGCGCATCGAAACCGATCGAATAGGTTCTGGCCGGAGACCCGGTCACTTCCCCCAGCATTCCGGAAATGGTGGAGCTGTCGGTTCCTCCGCTCAGGAAGGCGCCAGTCTTCGCACCCAGGGAGGCTTCACGAACCGAGTTCCTCAGCGTATCGAGGAATTCCTTCCTGAGCTCGGCAAAAGGCGCCCGGTAATGCTCTTCGAAATGCATTTCCCAGTATTT
>JABEVD010000109.1 GCA_013044025.1 Burkholderiales bacterium | reverse complement strand
GGAAAAACCTGCGTCGCCCCGGGACGACGAATGAACCGGAAAAATGGCGGCTTTCGCCCTGCCGATCATCAGACCTTTCCTTGTCAATCATGCAATTAAGCCACGCTGGCACGATTTCCGCTTCATGTGTCCCGTCAGCATGTCAAACCAGGATGCAGAAAATGCCGAGCCGATCCATTCAATCTTTCCCGCCCATTCGTCGTGGCAGCATGACTCCTCGTCCCTGGACGGGATTCTGGCAGGGTCTGCAAAGGGTATTCCGGGAAAAATCCGGCTTCGAGAGAAATGCGGATCTCCTGCCATGGGAAGAGGCCGCCTACAGAAGGAGAGGGATATTGCTCCTGATCGTGGCGGCAAGTTCGGCTTTCGCAGTCGACCTGCTGTCTTATGCACAACCTTTCGAGTATGCACATCCGCTCCTGCACCTGCTGCAACTTGTCCTCTTTGTGGTGCTGTTCGGCTGGGTGACTGCCGGATTCGTCACCGCGCTGATGGGGTTCTGGGTTCAGCTTCACCCCGATCCGCACGCACTCTCCCTCGAGCAGGCCAATGTGGACAACCTGGGAGAAGATGCGCGCACCGCCATCATCATGCCCATCTGCAACGAGCCTCCCGGCCCGGTTTTCGCCGGATTGAGGGCCACCTGCGAATCCCTTCTGGAGAACGGGCGTGCCGGGCTTTTCGATGTTTATGTGCTTTCCGACACCTACAGCCCGGCTTTGCAGGAAGAAGAGCTTGCCGCATGGTCCGCGCTGCGCGAGAAACTGGGGGAAGGATTGAACCTGTATTACCGTCGCCGCAAGCACCGCACCAGGAAAAAAGCCGGAAATGTGGCGGACTTTTGTCGGCGCTGGGGAAGGAATTACCGATACATGGTGGTGCTCGATGCCGACAGCGTCATGACCGGCAAAACGCTCACGAAACTGGTCGCGCTGATGGAATCGAACCCGCAAGCGGGCATCCTCCAGACCGCGCCACGCGCCTGCGGGGTGACGACTTTCCACGCACGCATCCAGCAGTTTGCAGGACGAGTGGTAGGCGCCCTGTTCACTTCCGGCATGCAATTCTGGCAGCTCGGCGAGTCTCATTACTGGGGGCATAACGCCATCATTCGCGTCGAACCGTTCATGAAACATTGCGCGCTGGCCAGACTTCCCGGCCGAGGTGGACTGTCGGGAGAAATCCTTTCGCATGATTTTGTCGAAGCCGCCCTGATGCGCAGGGCGGGATACCACATCTGGCTGGTTGCGGATCTGGACGGCAGTTACGAGCAGCAGCCTTCCAATCTCATGGAAGAACTGCAGCGTGACCGCAGGTGGTGCCAGGGCAACCTGATGAATTTCCGCCTCATCACCGAGCCCGGTTTCCAGGCGGTGCACCGCGCCATGATCCTCACCGGGGCCATGGCCTATGTTTCCGCGCCGCTCTGGCTGGCTTTCCTGTTGGTCAGCCTGGCATTGCGCCTGATGGAACCGGTTTCGGGCGTATTCACCTTCATTCCCTGGCTCGGCCTGTCTTCCTCGATGGACGCGCTCTGGATGATCACCATGTCCTGGCTGTTCATGCCGCGCGCGCTGGCGGTCATCGCCATACTGAAGCAGGGAAACCAGGCGGCCTACGGGGGCACTGCTTCACTGATCAAGAGCGTTTTCCTGGAAGCCCTCCTTTCAGCGCTGCAAGCGCCGATCCGGATGGTGGCGCATACCCTTTTCGTGCTGACTGCGCTGACCGGAATCGCCCTGGAATGGAAATCTCCGGATCGTGAAGCCAGATCCGTGCAATGGAAGGATGCCTTCAACAGGTTCAAACCCACCATGTCGGTGGTGTTCCTGACGCTGCTGGCCATCTTCCTTTGCCAAAGCAATGCGGTGCTCTGGCTTTTGCCGATCGGTTTGCCGCTTCTGATGGCGCCTATGCTCATCGTGGTGACCAGCCAGCCGAGATGGGGTCGTTTCCTGCGACGTCAGCACTGGCTGCTGACGCCCGAAGAGCGCATGACTCCGCAAATTCTGACGAGAGCCTGGACCCTGAAATATGAATAAGCCGAAACTCGATCGCCGCCGTTTCCTCGGGCTTGTCGCAACCGCTGCAGCTTCGGCGGCCTTTCCCTGGCAGGAAGCGCAGGCTGCCGATTCCGGACTGAAGCTCGGAAACAGGGAAGTTTTTTCGTGGAAAGGACTGATCGAGGAGGCGAAAAGGATTTCCGGCCTGCCTTACCAGGCCTCCTTGCAGCCGGACCAGGATGTGCTTGAAAAGATCGACTGGGAAGCGCACGGCAGGATTCGCTTCAAGCCGGAAGATGCGCTGTTTGCAAGCGGCCCTGGGCAATATCCGGTCGAATTCTTCCATCCCGGAAAATTCTTTCGCTGCAAGGTGAAAATGTATCGGCTCGACTCGGCCCTGGACGAGAAACGATCCGATACCACGATGCGCGAAATCCTGTACGACAGAAACCAGTTCGAGATGCCTGCCGACAGCCCTGCGCAGAACATGGGACCAAATACAGGCTATGCCGGATTCCGCATCCAGGAGAGTCGGCTTGGCAAGCGCCTCGATTGGCGCTACAACGACTGGGCCGCCTTTCTCGGCGCTTCCTATTTCCGCGCCATCGGCGACGAATACCAGTACGGGCTTTCCGCGCGCGGGGTCGCAGTCAATGTGGTGGAACCGGGAACCGGCGAGGAATTTCCGGCCTTCACCCGCTTCTATTTCGAGCCCGGCAGGGAAGATTCGGACACGGTCGTGGTCTACGCATTGCTCGATGGCCCCAGCCTTGCAGGCGCTTACCGTTTTGCCATGAAGCGGGGACGTGGCGTGACGATGGAAATCGAAGCCAATCTGTTCCTGCGCAAGGACATCGCCCGATTCGGCATTGCCCCATTGACGTCGATGTACTGGTTCTCGGACAAGGACAAGTCATTCCAGATCGACTGGCGCCCGGAAGTGCACGATTCGGATGGCCTCGCGCTCTGGACCGGTGCGAACGAGCACATCTGGCGCCCCCTGATCGATCCTGCTGGAATCAATGTGTCCAGCTTCTCCGACAACAACCCCAAGGGATTCGGCCTGATGCAGCGTGAGCGAAACTTCGGCCAATACCTGGATGCGGTCCATTATGAAAGACGCCCGGGGTTGTGGGTCGAGCCACTGGAAAACTGGGGAAAGGGTTCGGTGCAACTGGTCGAACTGCATACCGAAGAAGAGATTTATGACAATATCGTCGCCATGTGGGTGCCGGCAGAAAAAGCCGGGGCAGGCACCAGCCATCGCCTGCATTATCGCCTGCATTGGGCTTCGGCTGAACCTTTCGAAATGCCTCTGGCGCGTTGCGTTTCCACCCGTATCGGGCGCGGCGGGGAGCCTGCGAACCGCCCGCATGATGCGCGCAAATTCGTGGTGGAGTTCAGGGGGGGGAATCTGGACAAGCTGCCTCGGGGCGCCGTGCCGGAAGCGGTATTGACGACTTCCCGAGGCAAAATCTCCAGCGTCGCCACGGAACCCGTTCCCGATGGCGTTCCTGGGCATTGGCGCACGTTCTTCGATCTGGGCGATCTGGGGGGAGATAAAAAACCGGCGGAGCTTCGCCTCTTCCTGCGCCATTTCGGCGAAACATTGAGCGAGACCTGGCTATATCAGCTTCATTCCGACTGAAATTTTCGGATTGCAGTTCGATCCTGCCAGGCAAGTCAATCGAAAAAACAATCATGTATGTTACAATTCCGGAAAAAGAATCCAGGATCGCCCTGAAAGCGGTCATTTTTGCAATTTATTTTCCGGAAATTGCCATTTGGCACTGATCAATTCCCGCTTGAAGCACTTTCTGGCAGTACTGGGTCCCGGCATCGTCGTGATGCTGGCTGACACCGATGCGGGAAGCGTGATCACCGCAGCGCAAAGCGGGGCGCAGTGGGGATACAAGCTTCTTCTGCTGCAGGTCGTGCTGATTCCGATCCTGTTCATCGCGCAGGAACTCACCGTGCGGCTGGGACTTGTGACCGGCAAGGGACACGGGGAACTGATCCGGGAGACCTTCGGCTTTCCCGCCGCGCTGCTTTCCGTCTCGACCATGGCCCTCGCCTGCATCGGCGCGCTCGTCACCGAATTCAGCGGCATGGCCGGAATCGGCATGCTCTATGGCGTTCCCGCCTGGATCACCATGCTGCTCGCGGCAGGCGGCCTCATCCTCATCGTCTGGACGGGTTCCTACCGCTCTGTCGAGCGGGTGGCGATGCTGTTCGGCGCTTTCGAACTCGCCTTCCTGATCGTCGCCTGGAAAGCGCATCCCTCCGCTGCAGAAATCCTGGAGAGCGCGAGACTGATGCCCGTCCATCATTCCGGATTCAATTACCTCATCGCGGCCAATATCGGCGCGGTGGTGATGCCCTGGATGATTTTCTACCAGCAATCGGCAGTGATCGACAAGGGACTCGACGAGCAGGATCTCCCCGCTGCGCGCTGGGATACCATCGTGGGAGCGGTCGCGACCCAGGTGGTGATGGCTTCGGTGCTGATTTCGGTCGCTGCGACCGGTCATCACGACATCCTGAACACGGTCGACGAGATCGCCGACTCCATCACGCCAGTGCTCGGCGAGACTTCCGGCAAGATGCTTTTCGGCCTCGGCATGATGGGCGCTGCGATGGTCGCGGCCATCGTGGT
>JABEVD010000108.1 GCA_013044025.1 Burkholderiales bacterium | reverse complement strand
TTGAGGCAAAGGCTGTTCGCTGCCCCCGCAGCCATCACAGGCATGACGAGGACGGTCTTGTTCACCATGAAAGACTGCTTCACTGGCGTTGCAGGATTGTAGTTCGCATCGCCCTTCTGGCTCGCTTCGACCGTGCAGATGCCGTCGCTGAGCCCCTTCACGGACTTCCCATCGACGCTGCAGGTTGCAGGGGTCATGCTGGCAAAGGCTGGCGCAAGCCCCGAACCGGAATCTGCCTGAAGCTTTCCGCTGCTCCCCACTATGAGCAGGGGAGCCGCGCCAAAAACGATCGACTGGCTTCCCTTTCCCACCTGAATCTCCTGCGTGATTCCTTTTGCAGACTGGAAATTTCCGTGTCCCTGCTGTGAGGCTTCGACGGCGCAGCTTCCGGCGGCAAGCCCCATGACTAGGTCGCCATCGACCCTGCATATTTTCGGCGTCAGACTCGACAAATGGACGAAAAGCCCTGAACTCGCCGTTGCGGAAAGCTTCGCGGAAATCCCCGCCGCAAGCTGGGGTGCCTGCCCGAAGCTCAGGTTCTGCACGGCTCCGATCAGACTGTTTCCAAGATTCAGACCGTCGACCTCCTTTGCAACCTTTTCATCCTCTCCCCAGTTGTCGTTGCCGATCTGGCCGGAATAGTTCCATCCCCACGAGAACAGGGCTCCGTCCGAAAGGAGCGCTACCGCATGCCCTCCTCCCGCAGCAATCGAGACGACGTTTGCAAGCCCCTTCACCTCGACCGGAACGGAACTGTCGGCAGTCTTGCCATCTCCGAGCTGACCGTGATCATTGCTGCCCCAGGCCCATACGGTATGATCCGATTTGAGCGCGAGCGTGAAATCGCCTCCCGCTGCGATCGCAACCCCCTTGCCCAGCCCATTCACCTCGACCGGAACCGGGCTGTCGTTCGCATTGCCGCATCCCAACTGTCCGTGGTCGTTCTTCCCCCATGCCCAAACCGTGCCGTCCGATTTCAATGCGACGGTGTGATCGTCTCCTGCCGAAATGGCAGTGACGTTTTCGATTTCCTTCACCTTCACGGGGCCCAGTCGCCCAAGCATGCTTCCATCGCCGAGTTGCCCGCGATCGTTTTTCCCCCATGCCCAGACAGAACCGTCCGATTTCAATGCGACGCTGTGTTCGTCCCCTGCCGCAATCGATCGGATTCCGGAAAGGCCTGGCACCGGAACCGGTTTCGGCCGTGCCACCGCGGTGCCGTCCCCGACCTGACCGGAGACGTTCTTTCCCCATGAAAGCACCGTGCCGTCGGACTTCAACGCAAGGCTGTGCCAGCCTCCGGCCGCAACTGCAACAATCCCGGACAAGCCGGGTACTTCAATCGGCTTCGGCTGCTGCTTCAACGATCCGTCGCCGAGCTGCCCGTTGGGGTAATTTCCGCCCCATGCCCAGACCGTGCCGTCCGATTTCAAGGCAAGCGTGAAATCGTGCCCCGCGGAGATGGAATCCACTCCCGTGAACCCGGGAATCGCAACCGGGCTCAGCCTGTATTGCGTGCTCCCGTCCCCGAGCTGCCCGCTTCCATTGTCGCCCCATGCCGCCACCGTCCCGTCGGCCTTCAGCGCGACCGTGTGCCCGTAACCCGCCGCGATCATGGGCGTGACGGCGAATGCTGGTGAGGCCCAGAACAGCGCAAGCAGAGCAAAGCATCGGACAATCCGGATCAATCCTGTTACCACAAAAGCATTCCACCATTGTGTCCGTATTTGGCATGCACCGCACGGTCGACCAGCACCATTTTCGGATAAGTAGTCAGGTGATGCCACGTCCAGTTGGCCGGTGAATTGCTTCCTGCTCCGGTATTCTTGATTCTGTTTGCAATCGAACAGTGCTGCCCCCTGGATGCGCCGCGAATCTTCACCAGGCTGCCTCCTGCCATCTTCCCATAATCGCTGCCTTTGACACCGGATCCATGGCTCAGATCGACAAGCGATGCACCGTCTACAGGATCACCCCATTGGGTGGATTTGGTCGGACTGGAAAAATTGATGTTACCGAGAGGATCTGTCTTGTAGGCAACCTTTTTGTACTGACCGTGTGAACTGGTATTGAATGTCTTCTCCGCCGATTCCCTGTTTCCGGCCCGTTTCATTTGGGTAAGTTTGTTATATTCTTCGCTTCCAAACTCTATTTCTTCATTTCCACCACCAGCGTGGTCTGCTTCGCTGACATCCTCCGCTTCGGTATCGATGTCCTCCTCCCCAGCTATCACGAAACCGTAATTGACAACCACGTCGTCAAAAACTCTCTGTTTGTCATGGAGATCACACCCGTCCATTTCGAAATGGATGACGCTCCACAAAGATTCCGCCGATTTTTGCACCTTTTCGAAGGCCTCAAGCACCTTTCCTCTATACAACTCATAGCGGCTTCTGGTCATGACAAATAGCTGAGCCGACGGCTCGAAATTACTCTGAATATTTTCATTACCAGACGGCTGCATCTGGATGGCATTTCCGAAAATGCTCTGCATCTTCTTTTTCTGGGCAACCATTCCGGGGCTCTCGGAAATCTTCGATGAAATTTCCCCCTGCCTTGCATTTCCGAAATTCACCCTGGATTGAATTACACGTTCTTTCGACATTCTTTCCATTTCGGCCTCCTGATTTCACTTCAGTTCGGAATATCTCGCAACGGGAAAAACGGTATTGGCGCCCAGCGTCTGCCATGTGTACCAGTAGGATGTGTTCGCCTTGCTGGCGTAAATATTCGCCTGATTGGTGGTATGGGAATCGTCGAGCGTCGCCTTCAGATTGTCCAGAGACCACCCTTTTGGCCAGAAGGAACTGCTCTTGATATTGGAAAGTTTTTTCTGGTTTCCAACCGTGGCCAGATAGAAATCATGTTGGGTTCCGTCGATATTTTTCGGCAGGTTGTTGGCACCCTCGAAATAGACACCGCTTGCGTTCACGTTGGGTTTTGCCCTCGCCACGGAGAAATGAGACGCCCCCCATTCCCCGGTCATGCCGTTCAGGACATGCCCTCCCGTGACGGCGCCGTTGTCTCCTCCGCCCCACTCTCCTTTCATGTGCGTTTCAATGGTTCCCCAGTTGCCGTTCACGTATTTCGCCTCGTTGACCCTATATCCCCCCAGTGTTCCCAGAGCGAACTGTGCAACTGAAGCTTCCTTTCGCTGTACCGGCGAAGCATCTCCCGTCTTGCGCATGACGTTTTCCGAAAGGGCTTTCGCCCCCATCACGTCCGCCTCATGCTCCAGGGACTTGTCGTCGTTGACCGGTACGCCTTCCTTCATCTGCATGGTTGGCTGTACGCGCCCCTGCGCCTGCTGCACCACATGCCAGGCCTCGTGCGGGAGGTGCTGCTCCTGCCCGGGCGCGACATGAATGTCGGTTCCCTGCGCATAGGCGAGCGCATTCAACTGGGCGGGTCTGGATGAGTTGTAATGGACCTTGACGGAATCCATCGACATTCCGGACAAGGATTCGATGCCGGATTTGAGATTGTCGGGAAGCCCGGTTTCGTTGGGCTTTTTCTGGACCGGCTCCTCTTCTTCCACCCGCTGGGCGGCGCCGAACTTTGCCTGAAGCGGCTCTTCTTCCTTCACCCGTTGGGCTGCGCCGAATTTCCCGGGAAGGAATTCCTCCTCTCCG
This sequence comes from Burkholderiales bacterium, assembly GCA_013044025.1. GTDB lineage: Bacteria > Pseudomonadota > Gammaproteobacteria > Burkholderiales > JABEVD01 > JABEVD01. Next base: position 6,089 of record JABEVD010000108.1, on the reverse strand, counting down.
GCATCGTGTTTTTTCTGAAGAGGTTCCTCTTCCTTCGCCTCAAGCTGCGCGGAATTGCCGAAAAGACCCTGCAGCTTCGTCCTCTGCGCGGCCATCCTCGGGCTCCTTTCAACTTGGGACGCAGCCTCCTGTTCCCTCGACTTCGAGGTGAACCTGCGCTGCGCCACACTGCGACTCTTGCTCATCCTTTCCATGATTCCTCCTCTCAGTCCCTGCAAAGCACCATGGTGAAATCGTCTTCCAGATATCCCCTGACGAGGGATACGTTCCCGGAAATTCCTTCGCAAAACTTCTTCACTTTCGTCATGTCGTGCCCGATCAGAAGCGGATGATCCGGAAAAACATCCCGGTCGAGCATGTTGAATGCAAGCGCCTTTCCCGCCGCTCCGTACATTTTTTCGATCATCGAGAAATGATGAGCCGGATCGGCTGACCGATAGCCCAGGATGCCGGAAGCGAAAACGTAATCCGCTTTCGGCAATTGCGCCGTCTCCAGGTCCGCGACACAGAAATAGCAGGAAGGCCGGTTGCCGTGGAGCGCCCTTGCCTGAAGGACGAATTCGGCCATCATGTCTATTCCAACATAGCCGAATCCGTGGAATCTTGCGTCGAGAAACCCCTTCAGATCCCCATGGCCGCAACCGATATCGAGGACAGCGCATCCGTTGATATCGAACGAGGAAGTGAGCGCCTCGAAGCGCTTCGTCTGGCTTTCTCCCGAACGGTATCCAAGCGCAAAGACCGTTCCAGGATTTTCCTGCATCCTGCTTCGGTGGTAATGGAGAATGGTCGCCTTTTCGGTGATGTTCATGGCAGGTCCGCCTCCTTCCTGTTTTCGCGATAACGCCAGACTGCGTAGACGATGACGCCGAGGATCATCAGAATCAGCGGGCCGTTCCCCTTTGATGTCGACTCCCAGAAAGGATCGCAGAACAGAAGCGCCAGCATGAACAGGAAGAACGGCACGACGAGAAAAGCGATGAAGCGAATGAAATGCGCTTCCACAAGGCTGCGGAATGCGCAGAATCTGACATAGAGGATGCCGGATCCGATCAGCGCGATCAGCAACAGATCCCAAACGATCCTGAAGAACCACCGGTTCGGGCATATATACCTGCAGATATCGTCCTTGGACGCGATGCTTCCGGGAACCAGGAAATTCTTTTCGAGCACGCCGTTCACCATCTCGTCGCCCGACTTTCCTTCCCGGTAAGGCATCGGCCAGAAACCGATCCCGCCGAAATTGTCTCCGGCATAAATCGCATCGTCGACGAGTTGCGCCTTGTCGTGTCCGTCGAAACTCAGGACCGTGACGATGTTCCGAAGCAGTTTCTTCCGCTCCCGCCCGTGGGTTCCGTTCTCTATTTTTTCTCGAAGGATCTTCTTGTCCCTGGTGGTGGGTTCATGAAGAAGGGCGAGAAAAAATCCCTTCATTCCCTGCCTGTCGAGAGAATCCATCAGTTCGGATAGATTCGAATAGGCGTAGATTCCGCTGCCGGTTTCGTTGCTTGCGAACATGACATTCAGGAAGCGTTTTTTGCCGTTGACTGCGATCCGCTTTGCAAGGTCCGCGAAGAATTCCCTGAAAAGACCCATCGATTCGGCATCGGCAGGATAGCGATCGAAATAGAGCGTGACGCCGTCGCCCATCCTGGGATGGCTCCCCAGGCCGAACGACGCGACGGGCTTGAGTCTCGCCTTCATGCCCTCGAGACGAATGTCCAGAAGCCGTACGATTCCTTCAGACAGCTTCCGAAGGGCCGCCCTTCTGGCGTCGACGCCGAGCGAACTCCAGCTTTTCCAGTCGCGTCTTTCGATCACCAGATCCACCCTGGTGCTGTAGCGATGCGCTTTCTCGAAAAGCCCGGGATTCTGGGTCGTCCAGACCGATGAATTCGTGATGTTCCCGCTGTCGTCGAATCCCAGCGCGTAATATTCTATCCGTTTGAGTACGCTGAAATTCACTTTCTGGGCTCCTCCTGCGATCCAGAAAGGATAGAAGCCGAACACCTGCCCCGCGAGATTTTGCCGGACACAGTTGCAGGAGTCTCCATCGAGATCGGCGATCTTCACCTGGCTGAAGGAATGTTTCTTCCTCGCCTGCGCGAGAACGAGAGGCTGATACTGGGAATAGCGATCCTTCAGCGCTTCGAGCTGGTCGCCGATCGCATTTCTGAGCGCATCCGGGTTTTCGAACTGGCGACCCTGCAGCGCGGCAATCATGGCAAGGACGGGATCGGCAACGGAATTCTGCTTCAGCGCTTCCAGCAGGGCCTGATCGACGCTTGCAGACTGGCGCGCCTCGATCACGGACCGGACCGAAGCTTCATTTCTTTCTACGAAATTCGCCATCCTGCTGTTCGCTGCGCTTTCGAACAATCCCGATGCGGGAAAATCCACATTTTGCAGTCCGGCCAGGATTTCCAGATAGATTTGCGGAACGGTGAAATTCTTCTTCTCCAGGTCGATTTCCCGGATCGTCTTTTCGTCGAAGGTATATGCATTCGCCATGTCCGAACTGTCCAGGATTTCCGGGTAGGCGTCGCTGATCTTCCCGGTCACTTCGGAAAGCACCCTTCCTACCGCCTGGTCCAGGGACTTGCTGTTCCGGTAGGAAACATTTTTCAAATTCTGCAATTCGGCAACCACCTCCGAAGCAAGTGGATCGCCGTTGTGCGCCGCCGCGAATTTCCCGAGGGAATCTTCGGTCAGTTGCGCTCCCGATGGAGAGAGAACCGCCAGTTGCACGATTTCAGGTTCGAACCCTTTCGCCCTTGCGATCAGTGCGTTCAAGGTGTTATGCACTGCAAAATTGATCGTCACTCCCGGATAGGGAAGATCCTTCAGCCCCTGGATCGCCTGTAGAACATAATCCGGAACAGCCTCTGCCTTCAGCTTGTCGAACGACTTGCCGGTGAGGCTTTTGCTTGACTGCTGCGCGACCTTGTTCCTGATCAGGCGAACATATCTTTCCGGAGAGGCCACTCCCTTCAAAGCCTCGTCGATGGCCGCATCGAATGCCTTTTCGCTTGAGAAGGATTCGCCCTTGAGCTTGTCGATCCGGGCGAAGACTTCGTCCGTCGATTTGAGTTCGGAGAAATCCTCCTTGTCCAGCATGTAGGAGTAAAGCGCATCCTCAGGCATCGGAACGAGTTCGGTCTCGGGTGCCTGAACGGGCGCCTTGCCGGATGAGGCAATCGATTTGCGGTATCGGTCCAGAACCGCGATCACGCCGGACGAATCTCCCGAACGGGTCACTTCGGAAACATGAATTCGATCGGACTGGGCGCTCATCCATTTTGCGAAATCGGCGCTCGCAAAAATTTCCTGCCAGTCGGGATAGAACTGAAAAATTTCGGAGTGATTTTTCAATGTCTCGAGAAGATCGTCCCTGATTGCGTATTTCGCCCGCTCGCAGAACTGTACGAGAGCGGCCCGGGTTCTGGAACCCAGGATTCCGTCCACGCCGCCCGGATCCAGATCGATCGAGACGAGTTCCTTCTGCGCATTTCCCACGACCGCTTTCCCGGGATTTTGCGCCGATAGCCCGTCCACCTGCTGCCCGCAGGTCGCCGCCTGGACCGCGGGCAGAAAAAGAAGCAGCGCGATCAGCAGGATGGATTTCATTCTCGCCTTCATGGCCACCTAGACTGTCTTCCCTTCCTTGATGAGTTCCTTCGCAACGCCCTTCGCGAGATCTTCGTGCGAAATCGCGTTTCGTCCCATGTTGAGCGCCCGTATCGCCGCATAGCGAACCACGTTCGCAATCGCCCCGCCGGATAGCACATGCTCCTCGGCTATCCTGCCCAGGTCGACGTCCTCCCGTGCGATTCGTTTTCCCCTGAAATGCCCTTCCCAGAGCTTTTTTCTCTGTTCCGCATCGGGGAGAGGGAAAAAGATCGAGCTCTGGAAGCGGCGCGCGAATGCTTCGTCCAGGTTCGCCCTGAGATTGGTCGCAAGGATGACCAATCCTGGAAAATCCTCCACTCGCTGCAGCAGGTAAGAGACTTCCTGATTCGCATAGCGATCGTTCGAACTTGAAGCCTGCGTCCTCTTTCCGAAAAGCGCATCGGCTTCGTCGAAGAAAAGGATCCAGTTCCTGCTCTTCGCCTGATCGAAAATCCCGGCAAGATTCTTTTCCGTCTCGCCTATATACTTTGAAACCACCATGGAAAGATCGATTCGGTAGACGTCCAGCCCCGAGTTGGCGTCGATCAGCGTGGCGGTCAGGGTCTTTCCCGTTCCCGGCGGACCGTAGAAAAGGCAGCGGTAGCCCGGCTTCACCGTCCTTCCAAGCCCCCATTCCTTCATGATGGTCTTCTCGTGTCTGATCCAGGCAGAGATATTCTCCACTTCGTCCAGGACTTCCCGTCCGAGGACGAGGTCATCCCATGCGAGAGGGGACGTGATCCTCTTCGCCGGAAAGTTCGCGCTGAAGTCCGGCTTCTGGCTACGCCCGCTCGTCAGGAGGCTCAGGTACTCACCGGAAATCTTCAACATTCCGGCGAAAAGCGGCTCTCCCGCCTCCTGATGATCGATCTCGATGATTCCGTTTTCGATGAAATAATGGCTGTCGTCCAGCATCCTCATGAAGCGGAAGCGGCTTTCCAGGCAATTTCCGTTGAGGACGAAGGAAGCCGTCTCGCAGGTCGGCAGGAATCCGCCATGCACCTTGCCTTTCCATCCGCCGAACTCGGTGAAACCGCGCCCGAAATTCTTGTTGTTGACGAAAAACATGTCGAGCGCCTCCGGACGCACATGCGGGATGATTGACAGGATGAGCACGATCCGTTCGTCGAAATCCATGCCGAAGTGCCTGACGAGACGCGCATATTCGGAATCATCCGAGGCAAGATGAGGGGGAGCGTGCTCGCGAACGTCCGAAAATGCGGATTCCTGGCCGAAATGAAGACTGAAGCGGGTTTCCATGACCCTGACGAACCATTCGACTTCCGCTTCCAGCGTCCTCGCATTAGCACTTGCAGCTTCCATCATTTCCACTCCACGAAAAGTGGACGGGGCATCCAGGGATGTTTGATCAGCGAGAAACTCCAGGGAATCCTGTCGACCAGAACGTCGATTCCCCTTTTCTCCACCCTGAGATGCCATTCCTCTCCCTTGAGCATGAGTCTTCCAGGGCGCTGAAGGAAGGATTCCCTGAGGCCCGCGACGGAGGTATTGCCGATGATTGTCCAGTTCTGGATGATTGCCTTCAGCATCCCTTCCACGGTTTCCTTTTCACGGTCGGAGGGGACGATCGACCTGACGATGGGCCTGTCCAGGCCGCAAAGTATCTTGTTGAGAGGAAGAAGAAATTCAGGATGTTCGCAGTTTTCGTCGACCGCGAACTGCAGGAGATGAACGGCGCGATCGGCGGCTTCCTCATCCCTGAAGGCGGAATCCACGGTCAGTCCGAGCATGTCGAACAGGCGGGGAAAATAGGGAGCTGCGATTACGAGGCCCGCATTGGCGACAAGCATTTCTTCCAGCATGTGCCTTTTTACGCGAGTTTCCTGCTCCCTTTTGCGCGAAGGCGCGATGTCCCTGTTCGCCACGAGGCGATGCAACAAAAAGCGCAAATCCCTCTCGGTTGGAAGCGGCCATTCCATGAAGCGATAAAGCATGTATTTCATTGCATCCCTCCCCCCTTTCTCCGCCAACGTTCCGACGAGCATGGCTTGTTCGGGAAGGAGCTTCTTAAGCAGATAGAGAAGCAGCTTGTGAGGAGCTTCCAGCGCAATTTTCCTCCTCAGTGATTCATCGAGAAGCGCCTGACGGATTCCATCCATATTATTTTCCAGGGATTTCTCCAGGAATTCCCACTTTCCCTGATGGATAGCCTGCGAAATCGAAACGGATTCCGGAAAAGAGTAGTCCCCTTCGGCCTCGAGATCCACGACTTCATTCTTCAGGATCGAGGACAGAACCTTGTCGAAATAACTTCTCCTGTCTCCTGCCTTTTCCGCATGCTTCAGGATTTCCTTCATGAATTCCGCATCCAGGTTCAGCGAAGAAATCAGATCCAGAAGATCGGATTCTTCGAGCCTGGAAATATCGACCTTCCCGGAGCGTATTTCCGAAAAAATCCT
>JABEVD010000107.1 GCA_013044025.1 Burkholderiales bacterium | reverse complement strand
GCCAGCGTCTGCGCGAGCAGCGTCTTGCCGGAACCGGTTGGCCCCACGAGCAGGATGTTGCTCTTGGCAAGCTCCACCCCGTCGTCCTTCCTGGAAAGATTCTTCAACCGCTTGTAGTGATTGTAGACGGCAACCGAAAGAATCTTCTTCGCCGCCGACTGCCCGATCACGTACTGGTCGAGGATCTCCCGGATTTCCTTCGGCACGGGCAGATCGGACTGCGCGAGCTTGGAGGATCGCTCCTGCGCCTCTTCGCGTATGATGTCGTTGCAAAGCTCGATGCATTCGTCGCAGACGAAAACGGAAGGGCCTGCAATCAGCTTGCGGACTTCCTGCTGGCTTTTGCCGCAGAAAGAACAGTAAAGCATTTTTTCTCCGCCGTTTTTACCGGACATTGCGCACTCCCTTCATTTCCCGGATTCTCAGACCGCGTCCCTGGAGGTAAGGACGCTGTCGATCAGTCCGTAGTTTACCGCTTCTTCAGCGCTCATGAAATAATCACGCTCGGTATCCCGCTCGATCACGTCGAGCGGTTGTCCCGTGTGTTCGGACATCATCCCGTTCAGCCTGCTCCTCAGATAGAGGATTTCCTTCGCATGGATCTCGATGTCCGTCGCCTGGCCCTGGAAACCGCCCATCGGCTGATGGATCATCACCCGGGAGTTGGGCAGACAGTAGCGCTTGCCCTTCTTCCCGGCACTCAGCAGGAAAGCCCCCATGCTGGCGGCTTGTCCGATGCAAAGCGTGCTGACATCGGGCTTGATGAATTTCATCGTATCATAAATCGCCAGTCCTGCAGAAACCGAACCTCCGGGCGAATTGATGTAGAAATGGATGTCCTTGTCCGGATTTTCCGATTCGAGGAACAAAAGCTGCGCCACGATCAGGTTCGCGGAAACTTCGTTCACCGGCCCGACCAGGAAAATGACACGCTCCCTGAGCAGCCTCGAATAGATGTCGTAAGCGCGCTCGCCGCGCCCGCTGGTCTCGATGACCATGGGCACGAGCCCGAGAGATTGCACATCGAAGCGTTCGGATTGCCGCATGTTCAGATCCCCATCAGTTCGTCGAATGTCAAACATTTGTCTTCCACTTTCGCCACGCCCAGCGCCCAGGAAACCACATTGTCCTCGAGGGCGAGGGATTCTGCGTCCGCCAGCCTGGAAGGCTCTGCATAATGCCAGTTCACGAATTCTTCCGGATGCTCGTAGCTTTGCGCGAAGTCCTCGACGATCGCACGAACCTGCTCGGGCTTGGCATGGAGTTCGTGTTCCTTGACGAGTTCTGCAAGAATCAGGCCGAGACGAACCCGCTTTTGCGCCTGCTCGCGGAAGAAATCCGGAGAAAAGGGCATGTTCTTCACGTTCATGCCACGGGATTCGAAATCCTGCTTCGCCATTTCCATGAGACGATAGGATTCCATTTCCACCAGGGAATTGGGCAGTTCGAGGCTGCTCGTGTCGAGGAGCGCCTGCATCACATGATCCTTGGTCCTCGCGCGGATGCGACGTTTCACTTCGCGACCGAGATTTTCCGCGATCTCCTTCCTGACTTCCTCGACATCGCCGCTATCCACGCCGAGATTCCTTGCGAATTCGGCATCGAATTCAGGCATCCTGGGCGCCTCGACCCGGTTCAGGACGATCTCGAACACCGCAGTCTTGCCCGCCACTTCCTTGCCATGATAATCCTCGGGGAAAGTCACTTCTGCGGATTTGGTCTCGCCAGCCTTCATGCCGATCACGGCGGATTCGAATCCTTCCACCATGGCGCCCTGCCCGAGCACCACCACCAGTCCCTTCGCAGCCCCCCCGTCGAAGGCGAATCCGTCGATCTTTCCTTCATAATCGAGATCTACCTTGTCGCCGCTTTCCACAGCGCGGTCGACCGGTTCGAAAACGGCGCGCTGCTTGCGCAGGTTTTCGATGGTCCTTTCGATTTCGGCCTCGCCCACCTCGAAAACGGGTCGCTCGATGCTGACGCCGCCAAGGTCACCCAGGGAAATTTCCGGATAAACCTCGAATTTCGCATCGAAAAGCAGCTCTTCCGAAGCTTCCGCCCGTTCCTTCGATTCGAACCGGGGATAGCCCGCAACCTTCAGTTCCTTGTCGCGGATGGCGTCGGCAAAGCGCGCCTTCAGCTCTTCTTCGAGCACTTCCTGCTCGACCTCGCGCCCGAATTGCTGGGCGACGACCCTGAGCGGCACCTTGCCGGGGCGAAATCCGTGCAGTTTGACTGTTCTGGACAGCTTCTGCAGCCTCTTGCCGACCTCCCGGTTGAAGAGTTCGACAGGCACCGCCAAATCGATATGCCGTTCCAGGGAAGTGGAATTTACGCTCGTCTGCATTCAATTATCCTTGATCTGATATCCAATGAAATCATAACATCGCGCCAGGGCGCAGGAAGCCCGCCGCGATCGTTTTCCGAATAGGGGATGGAACGATTATACTTGATCTGCCGCATTCATGGCGAATATTGCTTCCCCTCAGCGATTTCCTGGCCGAGCAGCTTGCGGTCGATCTTGCCGTTCGGGTTTCTCGGCAGCGGTCCTTCCCGCACCGAAATCCCGGAAGGCACCATGAAGGCGGGAAGATGGCTCCTGCAGCGCGCGAGCAGCGCCTCGAGGTCCGGATGCGCGCCAGGTCTCGGGCAAAGAATGACATGGATGACCTGACCCTGCACGGGATGGGCAATGCCGAGCGCGACCGCTTCGGAAACGCTCTCGTCGGAATAGAGCACTTCCTCCACCTCGGTCGGGCTCACCCGGTAGCCCGAAGTCTTGATCATTTCGTCGCGCCGCCCGATGAAATAGAGGAATCCCTCCTCGTCGGCGCGCACCGTGTCCCCCGACCAGACCGCAATTTCCGGCAAGGGCAGCCCGCTCTCGCGATCGGGCGCAGGCTTGAAGCGCTCCGCAGTTTTGGCGGGATCGTTCCAGTACCCCATGGAAACCAGCGGGCCGCGATGCACCAGTTCCCCCGGTTCTCCCGCAACACAAGGGGAGCCGTCCTCGCGAACCACCATGATTTCCGCATTCGGGATCGCTCGCCCCATGGAATCGGGGCGCCTGTCCACTTCTTCAGGAGGAAGATAAGTGGAGCGGAACGCTTCGGTGAGGCCGTACATGAGATAGGGCCTGGCATTGGGCAGCTTCCTGCGCAACGCATCCAGGGTTGCGCGAGGCATGGCGCCTCCTGAATTGGTGAAATACCGCAGATCCGATCCCCATTCGAGATCGGCAAGCTGGATCCAGAGCGGAGGCACCGCGGCAAGACCGGTGATTTCCTCCTTCGCAACCGCTTTCACGATGTCGCGCGGCATCAGGTAATTCATCAGCACGGCCGTCGCCCCGACCTGAAATGCGGTGGTGAGCTGGCTGAGTCCATAATCGAAACTGAGCGGCAGGACGGAGAGGATCCGGTCATCCCGGGTATTTTGCAGGTAGCTCGAAACGCTCCTCGCCCCGGTCAGCATGTTGAGATGGGAGAGCACGACGCCCTTCGGCCTTCCCGTGCTGCCGGAGGTGTAGAGGATCGCGGCCATGTCGCTGCCGAT
>JABEVD010000106.1 GCA_013044025.1 Burkholderiales bacterium | reverse complement strand
TCATTGAACTTTGGGCGGGGGGAATGGTCCCATGAATTGGATTTTTCATTCCAATTGATCGTAACAATTGTTGCGCTTTTTGTAACATCAGGATACATTACCGAAACCTAATTACTATAAAAATGGCCTATCCCATGGATCTCCTCTTGCGCACCTTCGGGGCGCTGTGTTCTCCTGCAGGAGCGGGCGCAAGGCTGTCCATTCTGATCTATCACAGGGTGCTGCCGGCAGTGGATCCCCTGACCCCGGACGTGGTGGATGCTGCGAGATTCGAATCCCAGATGAGACTGCTCTCCTGCCTCTTCAACCTGCTGCCGCTCTCCGAAGCGGTGAGCCGGCTCAATTCCGGCACCCTTCCTGCCAGAGCCGCTTGCGTCACTTTCGACGACGGCTATGCCGACAATGCAGAGGTGGCCTTCCCGATCCTGAAGAAACACGGGATTCCCGCCACCTTTTTCATCGCGACCGGGTATCTGAACGGCGGGATCATGTTCAACGACAAGGTCATCGAGACGGTCAGAAGGATTTCCAGCGAGGAAATGGAATTTCCCGGAATCGGAGTATTTCGTCTTTCCGACATGCAGTCGAAGCGGGACGTGATCCGGCAACTGCTGACCTTCCTGAAATACCGTTCCGTGTCCGAGCGCCAGGATTTCATGAACAGGATCATCGATTCCGAGAAAATCGCGCTGCCGAACGATCTCATGATGAGATCGGATCAGGTGAGAATGCTGGCAGGAGAGGGCATGGGCATCGGGGGGCATACGATCAACCACCCGATACTTTCCGGACTCGATCTCGAGTCTGCGAGGGAAGAGATCGCAGGCGGCAGGACTGCCCTCGAGGAAATGACGGGAAGCCCTGTGCGGACTTTTGCCTATCCCAACGGCATTCCGGGAAGGGATTACCGGGTGGAGCATGCAAGGCTCGTCGCAGAGATGGGATTCGAGGCGGCCGTAACCACTGCGAAGGGGGTGGCAAGGCAGGGAAGCGACGTATTCCAGTTGCCCCGATTCACGCCCTGGGACATCCCCATTTCGAGATTTTCCATCCGTCTGGCCGGCAACCTGCTGCAATCGAAAATCCTGACAGCGTGAAAGCGCGGTGTTCCTTGATCGAATCCTGCAGATCGAATACACTCCGACCGACAAGAACCAATCCGCTTCGCCGAGGCAAAACAACCGGTTGATCCTGCATGACGAAGAAGCCCCTTCATTTCGAGCAGACCCTTTTTCCCGTGGAGGACGATTGTCTTCAGGTGGGCGGAATCCCGCTCACTCGCCTGGCGCTCCGGGTGGAAGGATCCTTTTATGCTTATGATAGACGCCTGCTGACCGAGCGGGTAGCGCATCTGCGTCGCAATCTTCCGGGCAAGGTACATCTGCATTACGCGATGAAAGCCAATCCCATGCCTGCAGTGGTGCAGCATCTATCCTCCCTGGTGGACGGGCTGGATGTCGCATCGGCTGGAGAATTGAAGGTTGCGCTCGACGCAGGCGTGGTTCCCGAAGAAATCAGCTTCGCAGGCCCCGGCAAAACCCTTCGGGAACTGGAAAGCGCGGTTGCGGCAGGCATCGTCATCAATCTCGAATCGTTTCGGGAAATGGAAGCGGTCTCTGAAATCGGCCACCGTTTCGGTATCCGCCCCAGGGCAGCAGTGCGGGTAAATCCGGATTTCGAACTGAAATCTTCCGGAATGAAAATGGGGGGAGGGCCGAAGCAGTTCGGAGTGGACGCGGAACAGGTGCCGCTCATGCTGCAGCGGCTGTCGAAACTGGACATCGAGTTTCGCGGATTTCACATCTTCAGCGGATCGCAGAACCTGAATGCGCAGTCCATCATCGAGGCGCAGGAAAACGCGGTCCGGCTTGGCATCCGGCTCGCGGCAGATGCGCCAGTGCAGGTTGCGACGCTCAACATCGGAGGAGGGTTCGGCATTCCCTATTTTCCAGGTGAAACCCCGCTCGACCTTGCTCCGATCGGGGAAAGGATGGAGGTGCTCCTCGATCTTCTGCAGAATGAACTGCCCGGAGCGAACCTGGTGATCGAACTCGGCCGTTATCTGGTGGGCGAGGCGGGCATCTACGTGACCAGGATCGTCGATCGCAAGGTGTCGAGGGGACAGGTTTTTCTCGTGACCGAGGGGGGGCTCAACCATCATCTCGCCGCATCCGGAAACTTCGGGCAGGTGATCCGCAAGAATTATCCGGTCGCGGTTGGAAACAGAATGCAAGGCGAGGAGCGGGAAATCGCATCGGTGGTCGGTCCGCTTTGCACCCCGCTCGACATTCTCGCGGACAAAATGGATCTGCCGAAGGCGGAAATCGGGGATCTGGTCGTGGTTTTCCAGTCCGGCGCTTACGGGCTCACGGCGAGCCCGGGCGCATTTCTGAGCCACCCGGGGGCAACCGAGGTGCTGGTTTGAAAAGGGAAAAGTGATGAAGGAAATCTTCGGCTGGGTGGGCTCCCGCGCGGACGCAGCGAGCGTCATGGCGGCAATGTCCGGAGCGCTTCCGGATGCCAAATCGCAACATGCAAGATGCGGCGCGCTCGGAGGGATGGGATCGATCGCATCCAGGGACGGGGTGAGCGCCATCGTATCGGGGCTGAATCGCCGCTCCGAAGAAATGGCCTCCAACCTGATCGGGGCTTATCTGGAGGAGGGCGAGAACGCGTTCCGCTCCCTATCCGGCGCATTTTCCGCCGCCATCCTGGACGACCGTGACGGCAGCCTGCTGTTTGCGATCGATCGCAGCGGAACCGGTTCCATGGCCTACGGGCAGTTCGGCGCAAGCATGGTTTTCGGTTCGAGCCTGGATGCGATCCTGCGTCATCCGGATGCGAAATGCCCGATCAGTCGCCAGGCCATTTACGATTATGTTTATTTCCACATGGT
>JABEVD010000105.1 GCA_013044025.1 Burkholderiales bacterium | reverse complement strand
GGGAAATCCTGAAGCCTGTTCTGGATGCAGGGAAAACCGTGATTTCGCAGCAAGCCATTCACCTCCCCCTCCTCCATTCCGGTCAGATGCTGACCATCGTCGGCAATGCAAAGGGCATTTTCCAGGCAGAAGAAATCGGCCTGCTCCAGCAGCTCGCCCGGGACATTTCGCATCGCCTCTCCAGTTTGCGGGAAAGGATCGAGCACAGAAACAGGCTGATGGAAAGCGAGGAAAAATACCGGCTGATCCTGGAGCATGCTTCCGACGCGGTGCTGATCGCCAATCCGCATGGAAAGTTCGTCTATGCCAACCAGCGTGCCGAACAGATGCTGGGATATTCCGCGGAAGAACTCCTTTCCATGGACATTCCATCCATCACGCCTGCCGATGAAATCGATCACTCGATCCGCCTTTTCGAGCTCTGTCAGCATGAAGGGCATGTGAGCGGGGAAGTGATGCAAAAGAGGAAGGACGGTAGCACTTTCCCGGTGGAAATCAACGCGGTCCGGCTTCCGGACGGAAACTATTTCGGCGCCTGCCGGGACATCACGAGACGCAGGCGGGATGAAAAGGCGATGCGATGCCAGTCCCATGTGCTGAGCCACATCGATCGGGGAGTGTGCTACATGGACGAGAAGGAAATCATCCTTTTCACCAATGCCGCTTTCGACGCCATGTTCGGCTATTCCCCGGGCGAACTTGCCGGACAGCATGTCTATGTGCTCAACGATCTGGATCAGGTTGAAAACGAGCAGTTCGTCACCGGGGTTTTTTCTGCGCTACAGGAAACGGATTCCTGGAACGGGGAAGTCGTCAACCGCAGGAAGGACGGAACCCGCTTCCATACCCGCGCACAAGTGCAGCGCATCCGCATGGGAAGCGAAACCATCTATGTCACCATCCAGGAAGACATCACGGAAAGGAAGCATTTCGAAAGGGAGCTGCTGGAGAGAAGAAGAAAACTGCAGGAACTGCACAACATGCAGCTCGCCACCCATACCGCATCCGCAATCGCCCACGAGCTCAACCAGCCGCTTTTCGCCATCGCCACCTACTGCGAAGCTGCGCTGAGGATGCTCGAATCCGGAAAACTGGAGGACAGGAAACTGTTCCATGTCCTCGATTCCTGCGCAGTGCAGGCGCAACGGGCAGGCTCATCGATCCGGGAAATGCTCCATTTCCTCAACGACCAAACCCCTCCGGTCGAGAATCTGGACATCCACCAGGAAATCCTGAGCGCCATCTCCCTGGTGAAATCGAGCAATCCCCTGGAATTCAGGACCTCGGTCGATCCGGAAAAATGCCTTCCGCCGGTGCGGGTCAACCGCATCCGCATCCAGAAAGTGCTCGTCAACCTGCTGAACAACAGCGTCGAAGCGATGGAATCCTCCGGAACGAAATCGCCTTCGGTTTCCCTGCAGGTCAGAAAAAAGGCGGAGATGGCGCAGGTTTCCGTGATCGACAACGGACCTGGACTGAGCGAAGAAGAAATCAGGAGGATCTTCGAACCCTTCTACACCTCCAGGGCGCGGGGAATCGGCGTGGGTCTTTCCATCAGCCGCCTCCTGATCGAGGCGCAGGGAGGGAAGCTCTGGGCGGACGCAGGAATCGGAGCCGCTTTCCATTTCACCGTCCCGCTTGCCCTGGAAGATCAGTTTTCGTGAACGTCCTTCGCGCCGAGCATTTCCAGCAGGCGCAGCTCCTGATTCTCGTCGAAACCGCAGCGCATCACGTTTCTTGAAGAATTCTCGAAAGTTCCGAACAGCATGTCCCAGAGCGGAATCCCGTAATTCTTCGCATGCTTGCCGTATTCGTGGTGAACCCGGTGCATCTCCGGGCGGACGATGAGATAGCCCAGCCAGACCGGCGTTTTGACATTGGTATGTTCCCAGGTGTCGAAAATTCCGACCCAGAACAGACACCATCCCGCAGCCAGGGGAGACAAGCCCAGAAACACGAAGGAAACCAGGCTGATAATCGCCGCATTGGCGACGAAATCGGCGGGATGGCCGTAGAAGGTGGTCAGCACCTCGATCCTGGCGGGGCTGTGATGAATCTGGTGGAAAGCCCTCCAGCAGAAATTGCTCGAATGCCGCAACCTGTGCCACCAGTACACCAGGAAGGAGACGACATAATATCCGAGCAGCCCGGAAAGGATGGCGGGCCAGGATGAAAGGCCCAGGCTCAGGGTTGGGAAGAGATGCACCTGTTTCAGCCATGGATCGAGGAAATCCCCGAAAACGGTCTCGAGCGATACCCCGGCCAGGGCGAGAAATGCGGCGCGCAGCAGCCATCCCTTGTCGAAACCGCTCCTGTGGTTCGGCCACAATGTCTCGACGAGAAACAGCAGGACTGCGACCAGCGCAATGAACCACTGGGAATAAATATCCATGATGTATTCGTGGTTAATGGTGATTCCGGAATTTTATCAGATCGTCAGGAGTCCAGCGCCGCATCTTGCGCAGCGAGGCTGCCGATCGAGGACCAGTCCAGATCGTCCCCGCCATGCGCTGCCAGTTCCAGGAAGCGGTCGCGCAGGATGCTCGCGAAGGGAAGCGGCACCTTCAGTTCTTCGGCAGCGGAGAGCACGAGGCGCATGTCCTTGCGTCCGAGTCTTGCGGCAAAACCTGCCGGATCGAATTGCCTGTCCGCGATCATCCTGCCGTAATTCCTGTAAACGGGGAGATCGAACAGGCTGGAAGTGAGCAGTTCCAGATACATTTTCCTGTCCACCCCGCCCTTTTCCACCAGCGCGAAAGCTTCGCCCAGGGACTCGATCACCGTTGCGATGAGGAAATTTCCGGAGAGTTTGACGAGATTGGCGGACTCGGGAGAATCGGCCACATGGAAGGTTTTCTGGCCGAGAATGTCGAGGAGGGGCCGGATTTTTTCCACCAATTGCCTTTCGCCTCCCGCCACCAGATACAGCTTGCCGGAAGCGGCTGCATCTGGCCTGCCGAATACCGGAAGGGAAACATATTCCTGACCGGCTTCCCGGTGCGCTGCGGCAAGCCTTGCAGAAAATTCCACGCTGATGGTGCTGCAGGAAACATGGATGGCGCCTCGAGCAAGGGATTCGAGAATCCCCCCCTTTCCGAATGCGATTTCTTCCACTGCATGGTCGTCCGAGAGCATGGAAAAGATCACCCCGGATTGGCAAGCCTCGGCAATATCCGCAGCCCTCCTCGCGCCCATCGCAACGAGATGGTCCGCCTTTTCCGGCGAGCGGTTGTACACGGTCACTTCGTGCCCCGCATGGCAAAGGCGGGCGGCCATTGCCGCGCCCATCCTGCCGAGTCCGATGAATCCAGTTTTCATGCCCTCTCCTTTCGCGTCGACAAGGAGTGATTGTAAGGCGGAAGCGATTTTGCGCAAAGATCAGTCCGAGTGGGACTCGAAAATTTCCTCGAAGGCGGGCAGGCATTTTCCGAAAGTCTCCAGCACCCGAGGATCGAAATCTTCCGGAGAAGTGCGGCTGTCCCCTTCCAGGATGACGGAAACCGCCTGCTGATGCGGAAAGGCGGGCTTGTAAGGCCTCCTGCTGCGCAGCGCATCGTACACGTCGCAAATCGCCATGATCCTGGCGGAAAGCGGAATCTCCTCGCCGCCGATTCCGTTCGGGTAGCCCTTGCCGTTCCATTTCTCGTGATGGTTGAGGGCGATTTCAGCCCCCATTCTGGTATAGGGGGAACCGCCCCTGCCCATGCCCAGGATGCTCGCGCCGAGCGTGGTGTGCTTCATCATGATCTGCCATTCCTGCGGATCGTGCCGCCCGGGCTTGAGCAGGATTTGGTCCGGAACGCCGATCTTGCCGACATCGTGAAGCGGGCTCGCATGGTAGATGGTGTCGACGAATTGCGCTTCCATTCCCATCTTTTCGGCGATTTCCCGGGAATAATGGCTGATGCGCTTGATATGGGCGCCGGTTTCCTCGTCGCGGAATTCGGCGGCCCTCATGATGGTGTAGATGGTATCGAAATGGCTCGCCATCAGCTGTTCGCTTCGCTGTCTCACCTGATCTTCGAGTATTTTGTTGTATTCGGACAGGAAATCCCCGTATTCCTTGATCCTGAGCAGATTCCTGACCCTGACCCACAATTCCGATCGATCGATCGGTTTGGTGAGGAAATCCTCGACCCCGCAATTGAGCGCGAAGAGCTTGGAATCCCGGTCGGTGAGCGAAGTGATCATGATGACGGGAATGTGCCGGGTGGCCTCCTCCTGCTTGAGGCTTTTGGTGACCTGGAATCCGTCCATTTCCGGCATCATGGCGTCGAGCAGGATGAGATCCGGGCAATGCGTTCCGGCGACTTCCAGCGCTTCCTTTCCGCCAGACGCCTTCAGGACGAGGTATCCCTCCGCCTTGAGGAGCGCATCCAGATATTCCCTGTTCCTCGCATCGTCGTCGACGACCAGGATGGTTTTGCGCTGGAACTTCATTTTCCCTCCCCGAGTGCGTGCTTCACGGTATCCAGAAATTCGCGGTGACGGATCGGCTTGGAAATGTAACCGTCGCATCCCGCTTCGCGAATCCTTTCCTCGTCCCCCTTCATGGCGAAGGCGGTCAGGGCATAGATCACGATGCCCGCTGTGAGTGGATCCGCCTTCAATCTGCGCGCGGCCTCCAGCCCGTCCATTCCCGGAAGCTGGATGTCCATCAGCACCAGATCCGGCCGCCTCGAAGCGGCAAGCTGCAGACCGGAAACCGCATCGTTCGCCTGGAAAACGGTGTGGCCGTCCGATTCGAGCAGGAAAGTCTCCAGCTTCATGTTCTGTGGATTGTCCTCCACGATCAGGATGCTTGCCATGAACCCGCCTCCCATCTGCCCATGGCCCGCTTCACTTCGCGAAGGAAGCCTGCCCGGTCGAATTTCGATTTTTCCATGATTTTCCTGACCTGCCCTTCCAGCGCCCGCCTTTCCTCCTCGCTCAAATCCTTGGCGGTCAGGACCATGATCGGGAGCTTCGCAGTCCTCTCGTCCTCCTTCAGTTTTTCAGCAACCTCGAATCCGTTCATTTCCGGCATCACGAGATCGAGCACGACGAGATCGGGAAGATGTTCACGGGCAAGCCTGATCGCTTCGCTTCCGCCGTGCGCCCTCATCACGGAAAATCCTTCGTTCTCCAGGCAGGAAGAGGCCAGTTCCAGCGCCTTCGG
Source organism: Burkholderiales bacterium (assembly GCA_013044025.1). Lineage (GTDB taxonomy): Bacteria > Pseudomonadota > Gammaproteobacteria > Burkholderiales > JABEVD01 > JABEVD01. The sequence goes on along the minus strand of JABEVD010000105.1, from coordinate 3,893 downwards.
ATCATCGTCCACCACGAGTACGGTCAGGCCGGAATGGCCGGGCAGGCCGAGATGGGAAAGCGCGCCGGAGATATCGCTCATGGTGACCGGCTTTTGCAGCACCACGGACGCGCCGAGCGCAATTCCCCTGGCGTTCTCGGCCACGATCGAGGAAATCACCACCGGAATTTTCGAAAGCCCCGGTTCCGACTTCAGCCTGGAAAGGAATTCCCATCCGTCCATTCCCGGAAGGAGCAGGTCGAGGACGACGAGATCGGGCAGGGAATCTCCGAGCTGGGAGAAAGCGGCTTCGGCCGAGGATGCGCGCATCACCGTACAACCGTTCATTTCGAGCTGCAGCCTCATCAGATCCGCTGCACGGTCGTCGTCCTCCACCAGCAGGACGGTCCCCCCCATCATCGTTTCCGCATCCGGAGACGAATCCTCCCCGTTCGCGCGACGAACATGAGGAATCCATACCGTGAAAGTGCTTCCCTCCCCCACCCGGCTTTCCAGCCCAGCCGATCCTCCATGCAGGATCGCCAGCTTCTTCACGAGGGCAAGACCCAGCCCGGTTCCTTCGAAATGTTTCGAAAGAGAGCTGTCGATCTGCACGAAAGGCTGGAAAAGCCGGGCCATGTCCTCAGCGGAAATGCCGATTCCGGTGTCTTTCACGGAAATCTGCAGGAGGGATTCGGAGCCGATCTCGTCGAATCCCCTGCAAACCTTTGCCATGCTTTCTGCGCGGATTTTCGCTGCGGAGCGGGAAATGATTCCGGCTGATAGCGTGACCGTTCCTCCTTCTGGCGTGAACTTCACCGCATTGGAGAGCAGATTGTAGACGATCTGCTTGCATTTCCGCGGATCGATCCAGGCGACTCCCAGCTCATCGGAAAGATCGGATTTGAGCGTGATCCTGTGGGCCATCGCCCTTTCCTTGACGATGGAGAGACAGTTGCCGAGAAGCAGGGAAACCTCGGTGGGCTCGTCCTCCAGCACCATCTTGCCCGCCTCGATCTTGGACAGGTCGAGCACGTCGTTGATGAGGGAAAGCAGATGCAACCCGCTCTCGAAGATGTCTTCGATGTATTCCTTCTGCTTCTCCGCGAGCTCCCCGACCATGCCATCCTTCAGCACTTCGGAAAAACCGATGATCGCATTGAGCGGGGTCCTGAGTTCATGGCTCATGCTGGCCAGAAATTCGCTCTTGAATCTCGTGGCTTCCTCCGCAGCCATCCTGAGTTCGGTGAGCGCGGCTTCCCTCGCCTTGGAATCGCTCGTATCCTCGATCACCCAGATTTCGCCGTCCGGGTAAATGGAGGGATCGAGCCGCTTGGCGAGCAGCCTTCCCCAGAAGGGGGAATCGTCATGCCTCAGCAACCTCTTCTCTGTTTCCAGGATTCCTTCCTGCACAAGGGCTTTTCTGCCGGAATCGAAATCCCCCCCATCCGGGGAGCGAAACAGTTCGGAAAGGGGCAGGTCATGGAGATCGAGATCGCTCCCGTACCCGAAAAGCTCGGCGGATTTCGGGTTGGCAAGCGCGACTTTCCCATCCACGGAAAAAGCCACGCCGACCTGCACATTGTCGAGAATCGCGGAAAGTTCGGAGGTGCGCTGTCTCACGCGCTGTTCGAGCTCCCCGTAGACGCGCACATTCTCCATGGCAAGCGAAGTGGAATCGGCCAGCGCCTGGATCACGCGCACCTCCGCCTCCTTCGGTTTGCGCGTCTTCGCCCAGTAGGTTCCGATCGCCCCAACCGGCGATCGGGTGCGGATCGGCACCATGGCGAGGCTTTTCACGAAGGTCGGTCGGTAGGCATCCGCGGGAATCCTGGAATCCGCATAGATGTCCTCGATGACGGCAGGACGCCTGTTGAGCATGGCCCAGCCGCTGATGCAGGCGCTCATCGGGAATCTCGATCCCTTCCACAGCGGTGCGATGGCATCCTCTTCGGCATAGAAGCATTGATCGCCGTCACGAAGCACGAAAGTCGCGCCATCCGCGCCGGTGAGGTTGCGGGCCGCGCGGCGAACGATGTCCATCACGTTGGCAAGATCGCGCGCCATGGAAAGATCCTGGACCACTTCGACCAGTTTTTCCATGGCAACCGCATACCACTGCGATTCATCCCCTGCACGCTCGTACATGACCATCTGTCGGGAAACATGATTACCCAATATAGCCCAGAAAACGGGATGGCGCGAACCAGAAAATCTGGAATGAATCCAGTTTTTTCAGTATGTTGCGAAGAAGAAAGGAATTGTTCTCAGCGGGTCAGGCCTGCATAGAGAATGGGAAGCTTTTCCGGAAGTCTTTCCACATGATCGACCACCATGAAATTCCTCTGGCCGAAGATCCGCGAGACATACTGGTCCGCCCCGGGGTCGAGGCTCATGCAGTAAGTGAGGACGCCGCTCCTGGCCGCTTCCTCGACCGATTTTTTCGCATCCAGATGCAGGTATTTCCTTTCCCGCACGTCGACATCCGATGGCTCTCCGTCGGTGATCACCAGAAGCAGCTTTTTCGCGCTCTTCTGCTGGTCGAGGTAATGGGTAGCATGGCGGATCGCAGCCCCCATCCTGGTGGAAAGCTGACCGCTCATTCCCGCGAGCCTCGCCTTGGCGTCGTCGTCATAGGATTGGTCGAAATCCTTGAAGCGATGGTATTCGACGTGATGGCGGCTGTCGGAACAGAAGCCGTGGATGGCGAAAGGATCCCCCACCTTCTGGATGGCGTCGGCAAGCAACACGCATGCTTCCCTGGTGAGCTCGAGGATGGTATGGGGCTGTCCGGGAACGCGCTGGGTGGTCGATTTGGAAAGGTCGAGCAGCACCAGCACGGAAATGTCCCGGGTCTTTTTCACCGAGCTCATCATGATGCGGTTGTCGGGCTGGATGCCCAGCCTGAAATCGATGTGCGCCCGGATCACGGCATTGATATCGAGGTCGTCGCCGTCCTCGAGCTTCCTGATGCGCTGCACCCCTTCGGGCTGGATCGCGTCGAGCAGGTATTTCATCCTGGCGATGAGCCGCTTGTGGCGCTCGATGATTTCCAGGATGAGCGCGAGATTGCCAGGTCTCGGGCGCTTCTCGCGCAATGTCACCCAGGATTCCCGCTCGATCTGCTTGAGGCAATCCCATTCAGGATAGTGATAAGGCTCGGAAATCAGGTCGCGGGTATCGATTTCGCTTCCCGCCCCCACGTTGAGCTTGAAATTGAAAATGGCTGCGATCAGGGAAAGCTCTTTGGTTTCCTTTCCTTCGGATTCGATCGCCACATCGTTGGTCATTCCGAAAAAGCTCGCATATTTCTTCAGCCTCTGCTTTTTCGCCTTTTTGGACAGATTGCTGAAGGAATATTTCACTCCTTCCCAGAGCATGCGGTTGTCGTCCCGGTACGGGGCGCCTGGCAGATCCGTCCGCACATTATAGGCGGGGCCACGGTAGGATTTCGCAAGCTGCAGCCCGATTTCCATGGCGCTTTGCCGGGAATCGGGGTCGGCCTGCGAAAACAGGTCTCTTCCCTCGACAATCCATGGATCCTCGTCCCGATAATTATCGTCGAGAAGCGCCCGGGCAAGGCGGTCGAGATAATCGGCCGCCGTGGAATTCCTTCCCGGCGTCGCGTCATGCTGCGCAGACCAGAGCGCCTTCAATCCGGGGAATTCCCGCATGGAAAGCGCTTCCACCCGCGCATCCTCGATCGCCGAAATCACTGCGATCTGCCAGTTGTCGAGCTTGCCGACCGGAAAAGGGGTTTGCGTATGCACGAGATGCGCAGCGGCATGGGCGGCGGCGGCCCGGTACAGGTCCAAGCCGGAAATTGCGCCGATATCCTGGTAGGCATCGGGAAGATGGATGAGCGCATCCTCGACGTAAGGCTTGTATCCCTCCCGGTTCCGGTATGCGCGGGT
>JABEVD010000104.1 GCA_013044025.1 Burkholderiales bacterium | reverse complement strand
GAGCAGAACAGGATCGTCATTCTCGGATTTTCCCGGACATGCGCCGCCGTCTCGTTGCCGCTTCCGGTGAGATTGAGCCAGAGGGCCCGGTTCCTGTCCAGCACCTTCAGGGTGTCCATTCCTTTCGGAGAGAGGTTCACGCGACCTTCGGATGCAGCGGTTGCGACGAAATAGATCTTCTGCTTTCGGATGAAAGCGGCGAGGTCCTCGTTCAGCGCGTCGTATCTTTTTCCCAATGTGGTCTCCTCGGACTGGTTTCCGATGATAGCGGAACTGCCGGTTTGCGTGAAGGCGGGGCGTGTAACGCCCCTCCTTTCCATCGCCTGCCGCCTTGTCATTCGGGAGGATTGGCAAGGCGTCGAAGCCATGAAATGGGTTAGAATGTCGGGCATCCGTGCCCGCAAACCTGCTGAATTACTTCCGAAAGACCATGCGTGTCTAATGTAACGAGATATCTGACCATCTGGGTGCTGGCGACCGCATTGATGTTTACGGTCGTCCTGGGCAGCTTTGCAGTTTATGTCGAAATGGAAGCGCAAGCCGATCGCTCGCAATCCCAAAGGTACGAATCCTTTCAGCTCGCCAATGAATTGTGGCATTCCTCCGAAAGCCTGACGAAGATGGCGCGAAGCTACATCGTGACGGGCAATCCCAGGTACAGGACGCTTTTCCACGACATTCTGGATATCCGGGATGGCAGAAAATCCAGGACAGGGAGCAACTCCTGGGATTTGGCCGTATACGGCGAAAAAATTCCGGGGGACGGAGAGGGGGCGGCCGTGCCGCTGCTCGAATTGTTGCAAAAGGCTGCATCCGGAGTGAAGGAAGCGCACTTGCTGGAGGTCGCCAAGGAAAAATCGGACGAACTGGTGAAAACCGAAATTCTGGCCATGCGCCTCCGTGATGAAGCAGACCCGGAAGCGCGTCGCAAGGCAAGGGAGATGCTGTTCGACGAATCCTATGATCGGGCAAAATTGTCCATACTGAAGCCGATCAGTCAATTCAACAAATCCATGGATGCCCGGACCGCTGCTGCAGTGAAACATGCGGTCTACATGGCATCCCTGTATCGGCTGGTTTTCATCGTGGTCGGGCTGGTCTGGCTGTACATGCTATGGCGCAGCTATCGATCCCTGCAAACCCTGCTGGGCGCATCCCCTGCCGCGCTGCATGAGCAGATCGCGCGTCTCGGGCGTGGAGACTTCTCCCATCCTCCGCAAGACATGAGATCCGGGGATGACAGCGTGATTTCCTGGGTGTGCCAGACGCGCAGGAAGCTGAGTGAAATGACGCAGGCCCGGGAACAGGCGGAAGACCAGCTCAGAGAGCGTTCCCTGGAACTGGAAAGAAGCGAAGCGCATCTCCAGTCGATCATCGATCTTTCCCCTGCGCCGAACATGCTGTTCGATCCGCTCGGCAATATCAGGGAAGTGAATTCCGCCTTCACCCGGTGCTTCGGCTATGCGCTGGAGGATATCCCCACCCTGGATGCTTGGCGATCGAGGGCCTATCCGGATCCTGTTTACCGGAAATGGGTCATGGAAACCTGGCAGGAGCGTCTTGCGCAATCCATTCTTCACGAGGATCTTTTTCAGCCAACCGAGATCAGGATTGTCACAAGGGATGGCCTGGTGAGGATCGTCGTGACCGAAGCCGTTTCGATCAAGGATGGCCCGTTTGGCAATGTCATCCTGGTCGTGTTTCACGATATCACCGATCTGAGACAGGCGGAATCGCAGTTGCGGGAGGCCAAGGAGCGGCTGGAGGCGGCAGCGTCCGCCGGCATCGTCGGAATCTGGGACTGGGACATCGGGAGCAACAAGCTCGTATGGGACAAGGTCATGTACCGGCTGTACGGGACGCGCGAGGAGGATTTCAGTGGCGCCTATGAAGCATGGTCGAGCGCGCTGCATCCTGATGACAGGAAATACGCGGAAGACGAGATTCAGGCCACCCTGCGCGGGGAGCGCGAATATGCGCCCGAGTTCAGGGTGATCTGGCCGGATGGTTCGATCCATCATCTCAAGGCGATGTCGCATACCACATTCGATGCTGACGGAAAACCGGTACGCATGGTCGGAGTGAATTACGATCTCACCGAACAGAAACAGATCCAGTTCGAACTGGACAGGCTGGCATTTCATGACCGGCTGACCAAACTGCCCAACCGCAGGCTGCTCGAGGACAGATTGCATCAGTCCGTAGCGCTGGCCAAGCGAGAACATCGAAGATTGTCCCTGCTGTTCATCGATCTGGACAGATTCAAGGAAATCAATGACGAACTGGGGCATGAAGCGGGCGATTTCCTGCTGCAAATGGCTGCGGAAAGAATGCTGGATTGTCTGCGTTCATCCGATACGGTCGCCCGTCTGGGCGGGGATGAGTTTGTGGTTCTGCTGCCGGACATCAAATCCATCCGGGATGCATCCAATGCCGCGGAAAAAATCAGGCTGTCCCTGGAAAAGCCATTCGCATGGAAGGATGGGCGCGTCATGGAAATCTCTTCCAGCATCGGCGTGGCCATTTTCCCTGATCATGCCGACAATCCCCAGGACCTGTTGCGATACGGTGATGATGCGATGTATCGGGCCAAGAAGGCCGGACGCAACGTCGTGCATGTTTTTCAAACTGCGGATGCGCTCATCGGGAGCGATGAATTTTCCGGCAATCCGGGCGCCTGAAATGCACTTTCCGTGAAAACGCTAATCGTGGAATCTGCCGAGAAGCTCGATGGCGCGCTGTGGATTGGCAGTTGACCTGTGGATTCGGCATGGATAATCCTTTCATTGAGGAACGGCAGGATAGCCATATCCCACCGCTTGATTCCGTCGTCGCGACGTAACCTTCATTTTCCAGCGCTTCATGCCACCACAAGCAGTTCGAAAGGGGACGGCCTCCTAATTCCCGCCTAAATCTTCGCGGGTAGAATTTGTCCGGATGTCGACGGACCGAAAATGAAAAACTTACTGAAAGCGATCCTCTTCGCGGCAAGCCTCTCCGGCTGCGCGAGCTACCGGAAGCTCCCGCTTCCCACCACCCCGGCCTTTCCGCAAAGGCTGGAGGTGGACGCATCGAGCCTGCATTTCCCCGGGCTTTCTTCCCACCGCTTCGATCCATCGGATGGCCTCGACATGACCGAGGTGGCGATGCTCGCGGTATCGAACAATCCTGCCCTGAAACTCGCGCGCGACGATGCGGGCATCGCGGGCGCCCAGGCTTTCGCCGCGGGATTGCTCCCCGATCCTGGATTCGGATATTCCCCGCAGATTCCACAGAACGCCCTTCCCGGGGAGAACTTCACCGCTTTCGATCTCGGTCTCAATTACGATTTCGGCGCGCTCATGACCCGTTCCCTGCGGGTTGCAGCCGCAAAGGCCGATCGCCGCAAGGCCGATCTTTCCCTGCTCTGGCAGGAGTGGCAGGTGGTCGGTGAGTCTCGCCTGCTTTTCGCGAGAATCCGGGCGAGGGAGAAGGAGACAGGCATCCTGAAGATGCGGCGCGAGCTGCTGGCGCAGCGGCAGCGCAGGGAGGAATCCGTTCCTGGCGATCTGACTTCGGCCGTCGTGACCATGGATGCGAACGCATTGCAGGCAATGGACAGGCAGATCGAGGAATCCGCTCGCCTTGCCCTGAAGGATCGCGGGGCGCTGGATGCATTGCTGGGACTCTCGCCTGAAGCCCGCCTCGATCTCGTGGGAGAGCCGGAAATCCCCGATCCGGATGGCGCGGAAATCGCGCGCAGGATCGTTGCTCTTTCCCGGTTCCGCCCGGATCTCAGGGCTCTCGAAGCGGGATACGAAGCACAGGATTTTCGCCTCAGAAAAGCCATACTCGCCCAGTTTCCGGCGATCGGCGTGGGGCTGATCCGTTCCGGAGACAACACCGGAATCCATTACAACGGATTTTCCCTCAATCTTTCCCTGCCGATCTTCAACGGGAACCGCGGGAATGTCGCCATCGAGCAGGCGACGAGAAAGCGCCTGCACGACGAGTACCAGGCAAGGCTGAATGCAGCCAGCGCGGAGGTCAGGCAGATCCTTGCAGACCGCAAGCTGCTGGATGGGGAACTCTCCGGGCTGGACGCGAATCTCGCCAGACTTTCCCGTCTCTCATCCGCAGCGGAAGAAGCCTATCGGGAAGGAAATCTGGATCTGGCCGCATATTCGGCGATCCGGGAAGCGGAGCTTTCCGGGAAATCGGAAAGAAATGCAGTCCGCGAATCCATTCTGGAAGAACGCATCGCCCTGCTGACCCTGGTCGGCGGGCAAAACAGGGAGTCGAAATGAAATACTGGTTTTGTGCATGGTTCTGGCTTGTACCGATGTTCGCCCATGCCGGAGAGCCGAGCGTGCTGGTCGAGACCGCCCCGCTCGGCAAGGCATCCCTGAATTTGCCGGTTTCAGGATATGGGACCGTGTATTCCGATCCTGCCGCAATCCTGAATGTGGACGAACCACGCGCCGGGCAAATCCTGCGGATGAAGGTCGATGTCGGTCAGGTGGTGAGGAAGGGGACGGTCCTTTACCTTTTTTCCACCGATCCGGTTGCGGCAAGCGGATATGCGCAGGCCGAATCTTCGCTGGAACTGGCGAAAAGCGCATATCGCGGCATGCAAAGGCTGCACGAGCGGCAGCTCGCCACCAATGCCCAGCTCGCCGCTGCGAAGAAGGCGCTGGAGGACGCGGAAAGCGCGCTGCGTGCGCAACAGAAAATCGGTTCTGCGATTGCCGAGGAATCGGTCCGGGCGCCTTTCGACGCGGTGGTGAGTTCGGTTTCCGCCCTGCCCGGAGACCGGATCCAGCCGGGCAGGACCATCCTCCAGCTTGCGAAGCGCAATGCGCTGCTCGTGAAAATCGGCATCGAACCGGAACGCGCAGCTCAGGTTGCGCAAGGGATGAAAGTCCGTCTTCTTTGCGTTTTCGATTCGGGATGCGCTCTGCAAGGGACTGTAGGATCGGTGCACGGCATGATCGATCCCCAGACCCGTCTCGTCGACGTGATCGTGAATCCGCAGGGAAATGGACTTCTTCCCGGAATGAAGCTGCGCGGAGAAATCGAGGTTCCGCGCGGGGCAGGGTGGGTGGTTCCGAGATCCGCAGTGCTTTCGGATGAGCGGGGCAGTTATCTCTTCCAGGACGACCATGGGCGCGCGAAGCGGGTTGCGGTAACTGCGAAGGAAGCGGGCGCCGAGACCGCGGTTGTCGGGAATTTCGATCCGAAGCTTCCTGTGGTGGTGCTCGGCAATTACGAGTTGCAGGACGGAATGAAGCTCAGGGAAGGAAAACGATGAAATTCGCAGAATGGATGCAGTTGCATCGTCGTTCCATCCTGTTTTTCCTGCTGCTCGTCGCGCTCGCGGGCGCTTATTCTGCGTTCAGGCTGCCGGTCACGCTGTTTCCGAACGTGGATTTTCCAAGGGTCGTGGTGACCCTGGATTCGGGAGACCGGACTGCGGAACAGATGGCGCTGGAAGTGACCATCCCGGTCGAGGAAGCGGTGAGGAGGGTGCCTGGCGTCACCGGTGTTCGCTCCACGACGAGCCGGGGATCCGCTGAAATTTCGGTCTCCTTCCCGTGGGGGGAGGACATGACGAGCGCGGCCCTGGAGGTCAATGCGGCGATCGCCCAGATTTCGCTGCCTGCAGGCACCAATCTTCTCACCCGCCGCATGGATCCCACGGTATTTCCGATCATCGCCTACAGCCTCACTTCCGACACCGAGTCGCTCACTGCGCTGCGCGATCTCGCGCAATACCAGATCGCTCCGCTGCTCTCCTCTATCGAAGGCGTGGCGAGAATTCGTCCGGTCGGAGGCGCGATCGAGGAATACCGGGTCAGCGTCGATCCGGACAGATTGCAGGCATACGGCATGACCCTCGCCGATGTGGCGAAGGCATTGGGTTCTGCGAACCAGATTTCTGCGGTCGGCAGGATCGAGGACCATTACAAGCTGTATCTCGGGATTTCCGACGAGCGCATGAGAAATCGGCAGGACATCGGCAATACCGTGCTGCGCGCAGGAGCAAACGGCATCGTGAGGCTCGGCGACGTGGCCAGGGTCGAGGAAGGAACCGCGCCGCAATGGATCAGGGTGAATGCGGACGGACACGACGCGGTGTTGCTCAACGTCTATGAGCAGCCCGGGGGGAACAGCGTGAAGATCGCGCGGGAGATCGAGGCAAGGCTCGGGAAATTCAGGCTGCCGCCGGGGGTGAAGGTCGCCAAATGGTATGACCAGAGCAGGTTGGTGGTCGATTCCGCAGCGAGCGTGCGCGATGCGATCCTGATCGGGGTGGCGCTCGCGGCCACGGTATTGCTGATTTTTCTGCGCAATATCCGGATCACCCTGATCGCGGTGATCGTGGTGCCCGCAGTGCTGTCCTCGACGGTGGTGCTGCTCCAGGTGCTGGGAATGAGCTTCAACATCATGACCCTGGGCGGAATGGCGGCAGCGGTCGGACTGATCATCGACGATGCCATCGTGATGCTGGAGCATATCGCAAGGCGCCTCAGGGAATCCCCCGGAGACCATCACGGCAAGGTGATGAAGGCTGCGATCGAGTTTTCGAGGCCGCTCGCGGGTTCTTCCGCGGCGACCCTGGTGATTTTCATTCCGCTTGCATTTCTGGACGGGGTGAGCGGCGCATTCTTCAAGGCGCTCTCGCTCACCATGGCGGCGAGCCTCATGATTTCCTTTCTGGTCACCTGGCTCGCAGTGCCGATCCTGGCAGACCATCTTTTGCGGGAACAGGATGGGGTGCGGGAAGGAAATTCTTCCTGGATTCGCGACCGTTACGGGAAAATCCTCGGCAAATTCCTGGGCAGGCCGTGGCTCGTGCTGCTCGTCGTGATCCCGCTGCTCGGATCGGGCTGGTTCGCCTACACGAGGACGGGAAGCGGATTCATGCCTTCCATGGACGAAGGCGGATTCACCCTGGATTATCGCTCGAAACCCGGGACTTCCCTCACCGAAACCGACAGGCTGCTGCGCCAGGTCGAACAAATCCTGAAATCCGATCCCGCCGTGGAAACCTATTCCAGGAGGACCGGCGCGCAGCTCGGCGGCGGCATCACCGAAGCCAATCAGGGGGACTTTTTCGTGAAGCTCAAACCCCTGCCCAGAAAACCGATCGATGAAGTGATGGACGGGATCCGCGAAAGGATCGAAACGAAGGTTCCCGGACTCGAAATCGAGCTCGCCCAGCTCATGGAGGACATGATCGGCGACCTGACTTCCGTTCCGGAGCCGATCGAGATCAAGATCTACTGCGACGATCAGGACGCTCTGGAAGAGGCGGCGAGGAAAACCGCAGCCGGAATCGGCGCGATTTCCGGGGTGGTCGACGTGAAGGACGGCATCAATCCTGCGGGAGATGCGCTGGAAATCCAGGTGAACCGGGAAAAGGCGGCCCTCGAAGGACTGGATCCTGCCGCGGTCACTTCCATGCTCCAGTCCGCCATGTCCGGCATCGTCGCCACGCACATCCAGCGCAGCGTGAAAATGGTCGGGGTGAGGGTTTGGATTCCGCAATCGGTGCGCAAGAATCAGTCCGACATCGAAAAACTTGCGATCCGCGCGCCGGACGGGCATCTTCTGCCGCTCTCCCGGATCGCGAAAATTTCGACGGTGAGCGGGCAGCCGGAAATCAACCGCGAAAACCTGAAGAGAATGATCGCGGTCACCGCCAGAATCAGCGGTCGGGACATGGGTTCGGTGATCCGGGAGATCCGGCAGAAGATGGACGAGCCAAACCTGCTTCCCCCCGGCGCCTATTACGAACTGGGCGGGCTCTACAAGCAGCAGCAGATCGCCTTCACCGGGCTGATGCGGGTTTTCGCAGCGGCGGTTGCGCTGGTATTCCTGCTGCTTCTCTTTCTGTACGAGCGCTTCAGCATCGCCCTTGCCGTGATGGCGATCCCGCTGATGTCGATTTCGGCGATGTTCGTAGGGCTTTGGATTGCCGATGTGGAACTCAACATTTCCGCGATGATGGGCATGACCATGATCGTGGGCATCGTCACCGAGGTCGCGATTTTCTATTTTTCCGAATACCGGGAAATCCGGGGAATGGACAGACGGGGGGCGCTGATCGCTGCCGGGATGAACCGGATGCGGCCGATCGCGATGACCACGATCGCAGCGATCCTCACCCTGTTGCCGCTCGCCTTTGCCATCGGTCAGGGTTCTGCGATGCAGCAGCCGCTTGCGATCGCGATCATTTCCGGACTCATCGTGCAGTTGCCGCTGGTGCTGCTCGTCATGCCGGTTCTTTACGATCTTCTGCAGAAATCTTCTGGCGATACAGGAATTTGAGGCCGCCTCCCGCGGCTTCTTCCAGGCTCAGGGTCGCGCCTATCCGCTGCGCGGCCTCTTTCGCGATGGAAAGTCCCAGCCCGCTTCCTTCTCCGCCCTGAAGCCTGTAGAAGGGAGAAAACACTTTCTCCCTTTCGTTTTCAGGAATTCCGGGTCCGTTGTCGGAGACTTCGAGCAGCGCCTCATCCATTCCGATCCCTGCGGACAAGGTCACCATTCCGCCTTCCGGGGTGTAGCGGAGCGCGTTTTCCAGCGCATTGCCGAACAGAAGTCGCAGCAGTTCCGGATCCGCTTCCAGCTCGATTTTTTCGCAATTGCCGAGGCCGAGATCGATCTTCCCGGATTCGGCGATGGGGAGATATTCTTCCAGAAGCTCGCGGAAAAAAACAGGAATGCAGACGGTCTTTTTCGAAAGCGGCGCGGATTCGCTTCTCGCGAGCTTCAGGAGCTGGTCGGCGAGGCGCCTCGCGCGTTCCACCCCGGATTTCAGCGTTTCCAGTCTTTTTTGCAGCATTTCCCGGTCTTCCGCGCTTTCGAGATTCTGCACCTGCAGGGAAATCGCTGCGAGCGGGGTCCTGAGTTCGTGCGCGGCATCGGCGATGAAGCGCTTTTGCTGGTTCATGAGCGATGCGATCCGCTCCATCTGGCTGTTGATGGCCTCGACGAAAGGGGAAATCTCGCCGGGAAGGGATCCGGCAGGCAAGGGAGATGGGGAGCTTCTTTTCTCCAGAAGCCTGGAAAGGCTTCTCAGGGAGGAAAGTTCGGAGCGCACGATCCGGGAGGAGAGCCAGGCGAGCAGCGGAAGCAGCAGGGCGAACGGAGCGAGCGTGCGCAGGGAACTGTGGATGGCGATCTCGTCGCGCGCTTCGGTCGCCTGTGCCGCTGCGATGCCGGCTCTCACGAAAACCCGCCATTTTCCGCCGGGTCCTGCCAGGGTGTGAAATCCCGGAGAAATGCCTTTCGGTAGCCAGGGCTCGTCTCCGGGCGCGAGCACCTGGATCCTGACTTCCGGATCGATCGCCGATGAAGGGGAGAAATCGCGAGGCAATCCTCCTTTCGACGCGAATGCGGCGATCTGCCTCAGGGTGTCGTCCTGAAATTCCTGCGCTTCCCCGTAATTGAACCGGAAGGAGGCGGCGGCGGCCAGGATTCCCGCCAGCACGATGGTGAGGGAGAGCGTCGATTTCAGGCGCCCTTCGAGGGTGCGCTTCACGAGGCCGGCACCATCCAGCCCGCCCCGCGGATGTTGCGGATGGCATCGGTCCCGAGCTTTCTTCTCACGCCGTGGATGAGGAAATCGATCGCATTGCTCTCCACTTCCTCGTTCCAGCCGTAGATTCTTTCTTCGAGTTCTGCGCGGGTGAGGATCGCGCCGGGGCGAAGCAGCAGGGCGTGAAGAAGCGAGAATTCCCGCGCGCTGAGCAGATGCACTTCCTCTCCGCGGCGCGCCTGCCGGGTCGCGGGGTCCAGGCTGATGATGCCGTTGCCGAGCAGCGGCGCGCCCTGTCCCCCCTTGCGTCGCGAAATCGCCCTGAGTCTCGCGAGGAGTTCCTTCATTTCGAAAGGCTTCACGAGATAGTCGTCCGCGCCCGCATCGAGCCCGTCTATGCGCTCTTCCAGGGAATCCCTCGCGGTGAGCACGATGACCGGAATGTCGTTTCCTGATCGTCTGAGAAATTTCAGCAATTCCAGCCCGTCCATGCCTGGAAGGCCCAGATCGAGGAGAAGCACCTGATGTTCGCCCGATGCGAGCGCTTCCCGGGCGGATTTTCCTTCCTTCACCCAGTCGACCGCATGCGCTGCATCGCGCAGGGCGATGGCTGTCGCCTCTCCGATCATTTGGTCGTCCTCGACGAGCAGGATACGCATTATCGGTCCTGCCGCCTTCCCAGATGCCAGTCCAGGAATTCGCTTTCCTTCATGGGATGGGCGATGGCATAGCCCTGCCCGTACAGGCATCCCATGCTTTTCAGCATTTCGGCGAGTTCCGGGGTTTCCACTCCTTCGGCGACTGTCTTCCTGCCGAAGGTCCTGGCGAGCGCGATGATTCCCTCGACGATGGCGCGATCCCCTTCGTCTTCGAGCATGCCGCGCACGAAGGTCTGGTCGATCTTCAGGGTTTCGGCGCGTAGCTTCCTGAGGTAGGCGAGGGAGGAATATCCGGTTCCGAAATCGTCGAGCGCGAACCCCACCCCGAGTTCGATGCAGGATTCTATGGTTTTCGCGGAAAGGGAAATGTCTTCGAGGGCTGCGGTTTCCAGGATTTCGATCTGCAGCCTGCCCCGTCCCAATCCGGGATGGGTTTCCAGCTTTTGCGCAAGATCGGCAAGGAAGCCCGGAGACTGGAGATGGCGGGCCGAGATGTTGACTGCGATCCCGAAGCTAAGCCCGTGCATGGCCCATTGTTCCATCGTGGCGAGCGCCCGATCCAGCACCCATTTGTCGAGGAAGATTTCGGCTTCCGAGTCCGCGATGTGGGGCAGGAATTCTCCAGGAAGAAGCAAGCCTTTTGCCGGATGGTTCCAGCGGATCAGCGCTTCCACCCCTTCGACTTCGCCGGTTGCGAGCAGGATCTTGGGCTGATAATAAAGCTCGAATTCGTCTTTTTCCAGCCCCTGCAGGATGCGTTTCCTGGATTCGTGCAGGGAGCGCATTTTCTGGTCGTGCTGGGGGTCATAGAGGTGGTAGCGGTTCCTTCCGGTCTGCTTCGCGACATACATGGCCTGGTCGGCGTGGCGAAGCAGGGTGTCGCCATCTTCTTCGTCGGAAGGGAAAAAGGTCACGCCGATGCTGGTCGAGACCGAAAGTTCCTTTCCTGAAACGAAGATCGGCTTCGCCACGTTTTCCAGTATCCTGTCGAGGATCTGGAAGCATTCGGATTCGCTCGCAAGGTCGCCGATGAGGGCGACGAATTCGTCCCCGCCGAGCCTCGCCAGGGTGTCGTCCGAGCGCAGGGATTCCTGCAGGCGGCGCGTGACTGCGACGAGCAGCCTGTCGCCGATTTCGTGCCCGTGCCGGTCGTTGACCAGCTTGAATCCGTCGAGATCCATGTAGCAGACGGCGAACATCCTGCCGGAGCGCCTTGAGCGATGGATCGCCTGGGAAAGCCTGTCTGCGAGCAAGACCCGGTTGGGGATTGCGGTGAGGGCGTCGTAATGGGCGAGTCGGCTCAGTTCGGCTTCGTGCGCCTTCATGTGGCTGATGTCAGAAAACACCCCGACATGGCGCTGCACGCGGCCCTCTTCTGCGGTGATCGCTGAAATGTACAGGAGCTCGGCATAGATTTCGCCGCTTTTCCTCCTGTTCCAGATCTCTCCCCGCCAGGATCCGTTTTCCTGCAGAGATTTCCACATGGCTTCGAAAAATGCGGCGTCGTGCCGGCCGGCTCCGAGCATGGATGGGTTCTTCCCCAGCACTTCCTCGCGGCCGTAGCCGGTGATCCGGGTGAAGGCGGGATTGACGTCGACGATGTTGTTTGCGGAATCGGTGATCAGGATCGCTTCCTGGCTGATCTCGAACACGCCTGCCGTGATTCTCAGGTTCTCTTCCGCACGCTTTCTCTCGGTGACGTCGTTCCAGATGCCGACCAGGAGCTTTCTGCCCGCATGGTCCAGGATCCGCGCCTTGATTTCCACGTCGAGGATTCTGCCGTCCCGGGTGCGATGGCGGTTTTCGAAAGCCTTGATGCCGATCGATTCGGTCTTTTCGATCGAGGTTTTCAGGCTTTCCCGGTCGAGATCCGCCTGGATATCGGGAAGGGACAGGGCGAGGTATTCCTCGTGGGAATAGCCGAGCATGCGACAGGCGGCTGGATTGACTTCCACGAAGCGCAGCGTTTCGGGATCGATGAGTTCGATCCCGCTGGGGGCCTGGCTGAATATGGCGTGGAAAAGCTCCTCCTGCTCGCGCAGACGTCGCTCGCTCAGAAGCAGTGCGTTTTCTGCGTTCTTGCGACGGGTGATGTCGCGGGCGATGCCGAGCACGCCGATGAGATTGCCGTTGCCGTCCCGCATCGGGGTCTTCACGGTTTCGAGGAGTTCCGTGTGCCCGTCTGCCGCGAAAGTGACTCGTTCCTCGCGGACGATCGGGATGCCGGAAAGAATGGCCGAGAGGTCTCCGTCGCGGAAGGATTCGGCCTGCATCGGATCCATGAAATCGTAATCGGTTTTGCCCACGATTTCCTCCTCATTCGCGCCGAAAAACTGCTCGAAGCGAGGATTGCAGGCGAGGTAGGTTCCGCCCAGATCCTTGAGCCAGATCATGTCCGGGATGGTGTTGATGAGCGAATGCAGGAAGCTGCCTTCCTCGATCAGCCTGTCGTTCACCATTCCTGCTGCCATGGCCTGGGTGAGTTCGTGCTCGCCGAGAAGGCCGGATGCATGGCCTGCCGGATCGACTGCGACCAGGTGCCGGATGCGGTGCTCGAGCATTCTGGAAGCGGCTTCGTTGATGGTGGCCGTTTCGGAGATGGTGAGCACGGGAGAAGTCATCACCTCGCTCAGGGGGAAATGCTGCCGATGCAGGGAGCGGCTGTAGAGCCGTACGATGTCGCGTTCGGTGAGGATTCCGGCAGGAAGCCCTTCCTCGATCACCACGATGCAGGAATCGTGGTGGGAATTCATGTGCTCCAGGGCCGCCCCGAGCGGGGTTTCGCCAGGAAAGGCGAAGATGCCGCGGTTCATGACCGAGGAGACCAGCCTCCTTCCCGCGAGGGTGGTGAGATGGATCGAGCGCCTGAAATCGGTTTCGCTGATGACGCCGGAAAGCCTTCCTGCATCGTCGACGAGGACAAGGTGGCGGATGTCGTTTCTCAGGCACTGCTGGTAAGCCGAAATGCTGGAAGTCGATTCGGGAACGGTGACCACAGGAAAGGACATCATTCCGCCGATTTCGGTTTCCGGATCGAGGTCATTTTGCAGCGCGGCCAGCATGTCGCGTTCGGTCAGGATGCCGATGGGGCGTTCTCCTTCGGTCACGACGATGGAAGAGATCTTTCGCTCGCTCATGATCCGGGCGGCTTTTCCGATGCTGTCGGAGGGGGGGAGGGTGACGACCACGCGGGTGGCGATTTCGCAGAGAGGGGAATCGTTCTGTCCGTGGGAAATGGCCTGGTATTTCATTTTTGGGATCGGCAAAGCTGGAATCGAAACTTTGCCGGATTATACAGGCTTTCCTGTTTTTTATCCCGTATTTTCAATGAATTCAATAGGTATCGGAAGCATCCAGATTCCGGTCTGCCGGAACGGGATGACTTCAAAGCTTGCTGTTGCGGCAACCGGAGCTGACGCATTCGCGGATCCTGTCCTGCAGGAAACGGGAGCGTCCGATCGTGGTGCTGGTTGCGCAGTTCAGGTTGACGAAAAATCCGGTGGCTTCCCGCTTCGAGCACTCGTCGTTCCTTTCCCGAATCCAGGAGAGCTGGCCGGACTTCAGGGCTTTCCTTCCCTGTGGATCGAGCAGGGAAGCCAGTTTTTTGTAATTTTCGTTCAATTCCCTGTCCGCCTCCTGATACACCTTGTTGAGGCAATACAGTCCGTCGAAATCATCCCTCGGCTTGTCGCAGGCGGAATTGGCGAAGGCCGGGATGGAGAGCAAGGTCATGATGAAAAATGCTGTTTTTTTCATTTCCGGTTTCCCTGTGAAGAAAGTTTTTTCGAAGTCCGGTCTTTTGCGGCGCGGCCAAGGGATTTTATTCCAGGGAGGGCAAAAGTAAAAGTCAATTCATCGACTGGAATCGATATGAATTCCGACTTGGCATGGCGGCATCCAGTTCGGGTTCTGAAACTTGAACCGGAATTGGAATTTGTATAACATCGCGGGTTGGGTGTGGGGTGGATTCACGAAACATGTTCGTCGAAGAAGCGGATATGTGCTTCACGCTCCGATGGGTACATGCCATCGAACGAGGTGCATTTGTTTGTATATCAGAAAAAGGGATATTGAAAGTGAAGAAATCGTTGGTTTTTGCAGTGGCTGCATTCGGTCTGATGTCCTTGTCCACGACGGCGAGCGCCTTCTCGACCGGCGTTTGCAAGTCCTGCCACGCGCTGGACAAGGACATGGTTGGTCCCGCCTGGAACACTGTTGCCAAGGCATACGGCAGTTCGGACGAACTGGCCAAGGTCTTCAAGAGCGGATTCGCTGTGGCCGACCGCAAGGTGGCCTCTTCCAATCCCAAGTGGAAGGGCATGGCAGCAACCATGACGGGCGCATACGGCTCCTTCATCAAGGGCCACGAAGACGACGCAGCCAAGGCGCTCTTCGCTGCCGTCAAGTCCGGCAAGATGTAATTCCGGCTTCGGCGGGAAGGGGCGAAAGCCCCGAAGAAAGGCGGCCTCGGGCCGCCTTTTTCATTCCAATGTCATCCTGCAGCCCCCCTGGCCCTGGATAAATCCACACGGGGATTCAAAACGGTGGTCTGAGCAAGGTTTCTGCGATGGACGTCTCAAATGAGCATGATGGTGTCGCTGTAGCGGGCGACCGTGCTGTCGTGGGTGACGAGCCGCATGGGCTCGACGAGCGCCTGGGCCACGAGAATGCGGTCGAAGGGATCATGGTGGATGGCGGGAAGTTTTTCGACTTCCGCGGCATGTTCCGGCTCGATGGAAAGGATACGGTATCCCGCTTCCCGAAAATACTTCAGTGCGGACTCGCCCGACACCGGCATGTCGCCTCGTCCAAGCCCGTGTTTGATCGAGATTTCCCAAATGCTTGCAGAGCTTGTCCAGACGGTTGACCTCGGGGACAGGATCATTTCCCGGGCCTTTGCCGTGAGATTCCGGTTGTCGGTGATCGCCCAAAGCGCCACATGGGTATCCAGTAGCAGATTCAAGCTTCGTCACCTTGCAGAAAGAGTTTCGCCACTTCGGCGTTATGGGCATCGATGTCGTCCGGCACTTCGAATTCGCCTTTCGCGATTCCGATGCGTTTTTCCGGAGAAGAATGATCCATCGGCACCAGCCTGGCGGCGGGAACCCCGTTCCTTGCGATGATGATTTCACGCTCTTCGCCCTGCTCGATGGCTTCCACCAGGCGGGAAAGGGTGGATTTCGCTTGCAGCATGTTGACGGAATGCACGGCTTCCCCCTCAAATCAGCTTAGTCTAGTCTGGCCAGGTGTCGTGGTCAAGCGTGTCTTTGTCGATATTGAGCGAAGACTCAGGGCAAAATTTTAATTCAACGGCCTGACCTGAAAAATGCTCACTCGGAGATTCTGTATCGTGAATTATTGAAGGAGTTGGGACAATCAGCGATCAACGGTTTGCCAGCGTTTGGGATGCCATCGAAGACACCCCGGTAAGCGGAAAATATGAAATTGCGCTCTGTCCTGCAGAGGGCAATAAAAAATGGCTATGTCACAGTTGTTTGTTGAACCACATACATCCCCAATGCGGCGCGCAGGACGGTGGAGGCTGACAAAGCGCCGCGATTGCGATCGATCAACCTG
>JABEVD010000103.1 GCA_013044025.1 Burkholderiales bacterium | reverse complement strand
TTGCAACCAGAAGGCTTGCAAGCCAGAGAGGAACGAGGATTGCCGCCATGGCGAGAAGAAAATCCATCACCTGCGCTGCATCCATCATGCGGCCTGTCTGTGGTTCGTTCCACGAGGATGCACCCTGATGCATTCCACCATGCCGACAGGCGCGGCTCTCAGAATGGCGGAAAAGATGCCATCCGACAAGGCGTCTTCCGCAGTGACCACGATCCTGACATGGCTTGCATCGGTCCTGTCGAAGCTGCCACAATGCCAGTCACCAAGCGCTGCTGAACGGTTGATCGGGATCAGCGCGACATGGCTGGCTCCGGCGGCTGCAACCGCCTTGCGCACAATGGTTGCATCGGCTGATTTCAGTATGGTGGTGATGCGTCTCATGATTCCTCCCTGTGTGGAATGAACGATGCAATGCTACGGCTCATTGCGTAAAATATGGATTCGTTTGCGCATGGATTCAGAAAATTTCGATGCCCGTTCCGCAGGAAACGAAATGCATTATTCACCTGCATGGCTTCCAGATGCAGACCAGACGTCCGTCTTTGTTCCTGACCCAGAAAATCTTCAGCATGATTTCCTCCATGATTCTGTTTCCGATCGTCAGCTACCAGGGCAGCTCGAAGGCAGGGTCCATTGGTTCAAGCATGGACAGATAAATGATGTAGGCGAGCGAAATTAACAGTCCTGTCATCGCTTTCCGGATTTTTCCGAAAGCCGCTCCGGAAAGAAAATGCTTCGTTCGTTCTGACATTGAATGGAATCGTTTCATGACTGCCCCTGGAATGGATCGACATGAGAACATGTTACGCTGCAGGGTATATGGATTTTGCAAATTGTTGTGATCCTGGCGTAAATTTTTCGTAAGGAAACACAAAAGAATCGGGCGCCTTGCGGCGCCCGAAAAAATGCCGGAGATGCCGGCAGGGAGGGAATTTCAGAACTGGTAGATCGCTTCCAGTGCATAGTTCATCTGGGTGTCTGCAGCAGTGCCGTCCGCCTTCAGGAAATAATTCCCGCTAGACCTGTCCTGACGGATTTCCGCGCGCAACTCGGCGTTCCTGACCGGCGCAAAACCGAGCGTGAGGGTGTTCGACTTCAGACGTTGCGAAATGCCGGAGCGGAAACCTTCCGGATCGTCGAAATTCTCGTTGCGGTAGGCAATCCGCCATTGATCGTCGATATGATAATTCGCGTAGAGCGCGAGCGAATGCCATTTCGCATTGACCGTGGTATTGGCTGCGAGAACTTTTCCATTCAGGATATTGCTGCCTGCCAAGGTTCCGGTTCCCGTCAACAGCGCATTGTCCTGCCAGGCATCTGCATAATCGGCCACGAAAGTCAGTTTCGACGTGGCATTGATGGTTCCCAGCACGTCCAGATAACTTCCCGTGCCGGGCATGGCGGACACCATTCCCTTGCCCTGATAATAGGAAGTGTTGAGGGAAAACATGCTGTTCGGGGCAAGATCGACGGCAAATTCAGCCGTTTTGCCGTTCGTCTGCGAATTGACCTGGTCGAAGCCGTTATTGACGCCGGCGATCAGGGTGACCATGCCGTTCAGGACATAGGTCGCGCGCACGCCGGTATGGGTATACGGTCACCAGCCGAACATCCATGCATGCGTGTAATTGAAGTTCGTAGGACTCGTGATGTATTCTTCGCCGGCGAGAGTTGCGAATTTTCCCGCGATGACGGTCAGCGGCCCGGTCGCATAGCTTCCATAAGCCTGGGTGAGATCGAATACATGCGAACTGTTGTTGGATCCGGCGGTAGCCGCGCCCAGTCCGGAAGAAGCCATCGTGGCCGCATCCTGGCCTGCAGTCAGATTGACATAGCCTCCGAAACCTTCTTTGGGTTGCCTGGCAATGATCACCGCGAACTGTTGCAGGTTGAAGGCGCCATAATCCTTGCCCTGCGTCGCTCCGGGGGTGTCGAAGATGTGCGAGTTTCCGGGATACCCTCCGGATATCGGCCCGGCGGGCGCATTGACGAACAATCCCGTGCTGTTCATGCCGTTGTAGGCGGCATCGAAATAACCGCTCATGGTGATTCCGGAAGCGTCGAGAATTTCGGAAAGGGTGGGAATTTTGGCCGGCGTATCGGCCGCTTGGGCTGCAAGCGGAAGAAGAGTCGATACCACTGAGGCCAGAATTTTCTTTTTCATGATGTTTCCTTGCGATTCATAAAATTTCAGGCTGTTTTTTACTCGAGGCGTGCCTGAAAACCTCGAGTTCTATCAATGCAGCGAATCGAGCGCGAGATTGAGTTCCAGGACGTTCACGCGCGGCTCGCCCAGGAAGCCGAACTGGCGCCCTTTTGTATGATCTGCGACGAGCTGCTTCAGCTTCGCCGCATCGATCCCGCGCAACCTCGCAATCCGGGAAATCTGGTAGTCTGCCGCGGCAGGGCTGATTTCAGGGTCGAGGCCGCTGGCGGATGCCGTGACGAGATCCACCGGAACGGGCAAGCTGTTTCCCGGGTCGGCATCCTTCAATGCCTGGATCCTGGCCTTCACCGCATCGATCAGCGCGGGGTTGGTGGGGCCCAGGTTCGATCCGCCGGAAGATGCGCCGTTGTAGGGCATTGGCGACGTGGCCGAAGGACGCCCCCAGAAATGTTTCGGATCCGAAAAATTCTGGCCGATGAGATGCGAGCCGATTTCCTTTCCGTCCTTCACGATCAAGCTTCCGTTTGCCTTGTCCGCCATCAGGGCTTGCGAAAAACCTGTGACCAGAAGCGGATAAATGACCCCGGTGAGGAGGGTGATGAGCAGAAAGCTCGCGATGGCCGGTCTGATTTCCTTGAGCATGATTTTCTCCTTAAACCCATCCGGATGCGGACAAGGCCATGTCGATCAGTTTGATTGCGATGAAGGGAACGATGATCCCGCCGATTCCGTAAATGAAGAGATTGTTCCTCAGCAGGGCCGCCGCCCCGATCGGCCGGTATCCCACGCCTTTCAACGCGAGCGGGATGAGGGCGACGATGATGAGCGCATTGAAGATCACCGCCGACAGGATCGCGCTCGAAGGCGAGGCGAGATGCATCACGTTGAGCGCGGCAAGCTGCGGATAGGTCGAGACGAAAGCGGCCGGAATGATGGCGAAATACTTGGAAACGTCGTTTGCGATCGAGAAGGTGGTGAGCGCGCCGCGCGTCATCAGCATCTGCTTTCCGGTTTCCACGATCTCGATGAGTTTGGTCGGGTTGGAGTCGAGATCGACCATGTTGCCCGCTTCCTTGGCGGCCTGGGTTCCGGTGTTCATCGCCACCGCGACATCCGCCTGGGCGAGCGCGGGGGCGTCATTGGTGCCGTCGCCGGTCATGGCGACGAGCCGCCCTTCCGCCTGGTGCTCGCGGATCAGTCTGAGCTTCGCCTCCGGCGTCGCTTCCGCCAGAAAATCGTCCACCCCGGCTTCGGCCGCGATGGCGGCCGCGGTGAGGCGGTTATCTCCCGTGATCATGACGGTCTTGATGCCCATCCTGCGCAATTCGGCAAAACGCTCCCGGATGCCGTGCTTCACGATGTCTTTGAGTTCCACGACCCCCAGAACCTTCTTTCCGTCCGCGACCACCAGCGGGGTGCTGCCGCGCCGCGCGACATCATCGACGATGGTCTGGACTTCATGAGGGAAAGTCTCGCCGAAGGATGCGATGAGGTTGCGGATCGCATCCACCGCGCCCTTCCTGATCTGACGGTTCTCCAGATTCACTCCGCTCATCCTGGTGTGCGCGGTAAAGGGAACGAAGGAGGCGCCTAAAGCATGGATGTCGCGCTCCCTGAGTCCGAATTTTTCCTTGGCGAGCACCACGATGCTTCGCCCTTCCGGGGTCTCGTCGGCAAGCGACGAAAGCTGCGCGGCATCGGCAAGATCGTGTTCGGTGATTCCAGGCGCAGGCAGGAAATGGGTGGCCTGCCGGTTGCCGAGCGTGATGGTGCCGGTCTTGTCCAGAAGCAGAACGTCCACGTCACCGGCTGCTTCCACCGCGCGCCCTGAAGTCGCGATCACGTTCTTCTGCAGCATCCTGCCCATTCCCGCCACGCCGATGGCGGAGAGCAGGCCGCCGATGGTGGTGGGGATGAGGCAGACGAGGAGCGCCACCAGCACCGTGACGGACACCGGATGTCCGGCTTTCTGCATTTCAACGCTGTAGATCGAATAGGGGAGCAGCGTCGCAGTGGCGAAAAGGAAAATGATCGTCATCGCCACCAGCAAGATGGTGAGCGCGATCTCGTTGGGTGTTTTCTGCCGCTTCGCCCCTTCCACCATGGCGATCATCCTGTCGAGGAAGCTCTCGCCGGGATTGGAGGTGACCCGCACCACCAGCCAGTCGGAGAGCACGGTAGTCCCCCCGGTGACTGCGGAAAAATCGCCTCCGGACTCCCTGATCACCGGAGCGGATTCCCCGGTGATGGCGCTCTCGTTGACGGAAGCCACCCCCTCGATCACTTCGCCGTCCGCGGGGATCATGTCTCCCGCTTCGACGAGGTATACGTCGCCGCGCCGCAGGGAGGAACTCGAAGCCGTGGAGAAGGATGCGCCGTGGCGGGGCGCGTCGAGCTTCTTCGCCATGATTTCACGCTTGGCGCGGCGCAAGGTGGCAGCCTGGGCTTTTGCCCTGCCTTCGGCGACGCTTTCCGCGAAATTCGCGAACAGC
>JABEVD010000102.1 GCA_013044025.1 Burkholderiales bacterium | reverse complement strand
TCGCAACGAAGGCGACTGCGATCCCTGCGCCGAGCTTGCCCGGATTGGACAGGTTTTCCATGACATGGATGAGCCCCAGCACCGCGCCCAGAATGCCGATGGTTGGAGAATAGCCGCCGGCAGCTTCCCAGACTTTCGCAGACTGGCGCCCGAAATCCTCGAAAGTGTTGATGTCGACTTCGAGCATGTCGCGCATCTTGTCCGAAGGCGTTCCATCCACCAGGAGCTGCACGCCTTTCTTCACGAAAGGATCTCCGATCTCCTCCATGCGGTTGTCCAGAACCAGCAGCCCATCCTTCCTGACCGCGCTGCTCCAGGCCGTGATCTGCCGGATCAGGTTCTCTGAAACATAATCCGGCGGAACGAAAATCCATTTCAGCATTTTCACCCCTTCCCAGAACACGTTCACGGGGGTCTGCAACATCACCGCGCCCATGGTGCCGCCCGCGACGATCACGAAAGCGGTGACCTGGAGCAACGAATCGATGTGTCCGCCTTCGAGCAGATGCCCGCCCACGATTCCAGAAATGGCGAGCACCAGGCCGATGACGCTGTTGAGGTCGAGTTTCATCTATTCCCTAGCGCATGTTCTTCAATTTGCCCCTGAGCCTTGCGATCGCCTGGCTGTGCAACTGGCATACCCTGGATTCGCCGACGCCGAGCACCGCGCCGATCTCCTTCAGGTTGAGTTCCTCGTCGTAATAAAGCGCCATGACCAGCTTCTCCCGTTCCGGAAGGCTGTCGATCGCCATGGAAAGCTCGCGCCTGAAATCCTCGTCGAGCAATACCTCGAGCGGCCCGGATTCGCTGTCCCCGCAATTCCTGTCGAGAAAATGCTCGTCGCCATCCCCGTCGAAATCGTCGTAATAGACGAGCTGGTTGCCCCTCGCATCGAGCAGCATCCTGTGGTATTCCTCGAGGGGGACGCCCATTTCGTCGGCGACCTCCCGTTCCGATGCGGTCCTGCCGAGCTGCTGCTCGAGAGCATTCATCGCCTCCTCGATTTTCCTGGAATTCCTGCGCACTTCTCGCGGGATCCAGTCGTTCGCACGCAGTCCGTCCAGGATCGCCCCGCGTATTCTCTGCGAGGCATAGGTTTCGAACTGCGCGCCCTGGGCCGCGTCGAATCTCTGGATGGCATCGAGCAATCCCAGCATGCCCGTCTGGATGAGATCGTCCACCTGCACGTTGGCAGGGAGCCTCGCCATCATGTGATGGGCGATTCTCTTGACAAGCGGCGCATAGCGGGCGATCTGCGCGTCGATGTCGGTCTGTCCCGAAGCGTTGTACATTGAAACCCGGTCAATGAAAATCGATATTATGAACCAATATCCGCTTCGCTCAACCTGCTGCTTCGAATCAGATGCTGCAGGAAGTCCCCGAGGCTCATGTCTTCCCGGTGCAGACGCGGCCAGGCGAGCATCGCATCGGCCATGCTCCTGAAACAGGAGCCGGATGCCGACATGGGAAAAGCCTCCAGAACCGGCTTTTTCAGGCGAACCGCATGGCGAAGCGCATCGTCTTCCGGGACATGCCCCATGTAGTTCAGGGTGATGGCCAGATAGCGCATCGCCACCTGCGCCATGTTGTCGAAGATCGCCCTCGCCTCCGCCCCGTTTTTCGCCCGGCTGACCAGCACCCGGAAACGGCGCGTACCCTGCGAGAGATGCATTTTCTTGATGAGCGCGTAGGCGGAAGTGATCGAACTGACTTCGGTGGAAAGCACCACGATCATTTCCTGGCTGGACGAAGGGAGCAGATTCCCCGGGCTGCCTGGCGCAGCATCGACCAGCAGCACATCATGCGAGGCATGGCCGATCCGGTCGATCAGCATCCCGCGCATCTCTTCCCCCGCAGGACGCCTCACCGCTTTCAGAATGGAAATTCCGCAAGGGCCTTCGACCAGCAACTGGTCGAGCCCGACTCCGCCCGCATCGAGCAGGTCCGGCTTTTCCCGAAGCCCGAACAGGGAGCAGACATTGCCTTCCCCTGCATTTTCGTCGAGCACCAGGACGTTCTTTCCCGCAGAAGCGAGCGCCACCGCGAGGTTCGCGACCGAAATGGATTTTCCGACGCCGGAATCCGGACTTGTCAGAGTCGCGATGCGGATGGAATCCCTGCCGAAAAGCTTGCGCAATCCATCGGCCTGATCGGTTGCGAATTCAGCCATTTACGCCCCCAGCGAATTCCCGGAAAGACCCTGGGCCATCATCATCGAATACTCGCTCTCCTGCATCGCATGGGGGGAATCCTCCCGGAAAGCCCTGAAAGCGCGCTCCACCAGATACTTGGCATTGGCCGGATGAATGTCCTCCGGAACGCGCTGCCCGTTGGCGATGAAATGCAGCACCATCTTGTGCCTCAGGATCACGTCCAGCGATGCGCCGATGCCGATCGCCTCGTCCACCTTGGTGAGGATGCAACCGCCGAGACCGCTGCCACGGTAGGCACGCACCACGTCGTCCAGGGTATCCCCCCCGGAAGTCGCGTTGATCAGCAGGATGCGCTCCACATCCATTTCGCATCCGGAAAGCATCGCGACCTGATCGATCACTTTCTGGTCCTTCTGGCTCATGCCGATGGTGTCGATCAGCACCAGATGCTTGTCCTTCAGCTCGTTGAGGATGAGGTTGAGGTCGGCCGCTTCCTTGATGGCGTGGACCGGAACGCCGAGTATCCTGCCATAGATCCTGAGCTGCTCGTGCGCGCCGATCCGGTAGCTGTCGGTGGTGACGAGGGCGAGCTTGTCCGCGCCGTGCCGCACCACGCAACGCGCTGCGAGCTTGGCAGTGGTCGTGGTCTTGCCCACCCCGGTGGGGCCCACGATGGCATACACGCCGCCCCGGTCGACGATGTCCGTCTCGGGATTGGCGACATTGACGTTGCGCCCGACCGCGGTCTTCAGCCATTCGAGCGACTCCCGCTCGGAAGGAAAATTCGGCATCTTGTCGGTCATCTGCCTGGAAAGCTTGGGACTGAATCCCGCGCCCAGGAGCTTCTTCATGGCCAGCAGCTTCATCGGCTCGCGCCTCGAGAGATCGCTCCAGGCAAAACCGGCGAGCTGCTCCTCGAGCAGGCTGCGCATTCTCCTGATTTCTTCCATGACCTCGGCCATTTCGACCGGAGTCGACTGCACCGGCTTCTGGGGAGGCGGGCTTTCGCGAACCTGCTGCGGGATGAACTCGACTTCTTCCGCGCTTGCGATCGCGGTGATTTCCACCCCGTCCGCAACCGGCCGGTTGGAGAGGATGAGCGCATCGGGGCCGAGCGTTTCCTTGACCTTGCGCAGCACTTCGCGCGCCGTGGCTCCCCGGAATTTCCTGACGTTCATGCCCTGGCCCCCAGCACCGCCGTCACCCTGATCGATCTCGATTCAGGGACTTCATTGTGGGAAAGCACCTTGAGCTGCGGAATCGAGCGCCTCAGTAAACGGGAAAGCAGCGCCCGGATCTGCCCGGGGACCAGCAGCACAGGCGGAAGCCCCAGCCTTTCCTGGTTCTGGGTGGCGGCATGCGCCTCCCTCAGAAGGGAATCCGCAAGACCCGGCTCGATCGCTCCTTCCGCCTGGGTGGCCTGGATCAGGAGGCGCTCGAGCTGCGGATCGAGCGTGATGACCTGGAGCTCGCTGGCTGAAGGCGAGATCTGCTGGATGATGGAGCGTGAAAGCCGGGTACGCACGAATGCAGTCAGATCTTCCGTATCCTGGGTTCTCGCACCGTGCTCGATCAGCGCCTCGATGATGGTGCGCATGTCGCGGATCGGGATGTCCTCGCCAAGCAGGTTCTGCAGCACCTTCTGCACGATGGTGAGGGAGAGCAGCTTGGGCGTGAGGTCTTCCACGAGCTTCGGCAAATCACGCGAAAGATGGTCGAGCAGCTTCTGCAATTCCTCGCGCCCGAGCAGTTCCGAAGAGTTCTTGTGGATGAGGTGATTGAGATGGGTCGCGACCACCGTGCTCGCATCGACCACGGTATATCCCTGGATTTGCGCCTGCTCCCTCATCGATGCATCGATCCAGACAGCGGGGAGTCCGAACGCGGGATCTTTCGTGACCGCACCCGGAAGCTGCCCGGTGACCCTGCCAGGATTGATGGCCAGATACATTCCGGTATAGGCGTCGCCCGCCCCCACTTCGACTCCCTTCAGGCTGATCCGGTAACCGTTGGGCTTGAGTTCGAGATTGTCGCGGATGTGCACGGAAGGCGGAAGAAATCCGATGTCCTGCGCGAATTTCTTCCTGAGCCCCTTGATCCGCTTCAGGAGTTCTCCGTCCTGGGAACGGTCCACCAGCGGAATCAGCCGGTAACCCACTTCCAGCCCGAGCACGTCGACCGGCATCACGTCGTCCCAGCTCGCCTCGTGAGCCTCGACAGGAGGCGCAGGCGTGGGAGGAGGCGCAGCAGGCTTGCCCGCCTTTTCCGTCTGCACATAGGCGATCGAGCCAAGCAGCATGGCGAAAATCAGGAAAGCCAGATGAGGCATTCCCGGAATGATGCCCAGTCCGCCGATGATCACTGCGGAGAGCAGGATGAGCTGGGGATTGCTGAAGATCTGGGTGACGATCTGCTGGCCGATGTTCTCTCCCGAACTCACCCGGCTCACCACGAGACCGGCCGCGGTCGAAATCACCAGGGAAGGAATCTGCGCGACCAGCCCGTCGCCGATGGTGAGCAGCGTGTAGGTTTTCGCAGCGGTCGCCACATCGAGATTGTGCTGCAGCACACCCACGATGAGACCGCCCACCACGTTGATCAGCATCACCACGATGCCCGCGATCGCATCGCCGCGCACGAATTTGCTGGCACCATCCATCGAGCCGAAAAAGTCGGCCTCCTGCGCAATCGCAGCCCGCCTCTGTTTCGCCTCTTCCTCGCCGATCAACCCTGCGTTGAGATCCGCGTCGATCGCCATCTGCTTTCCCGGCATTGCATCCAGGGTGAAGCGGGCCCCCACTTCCGCAATCCGGCCTGCGCCCTTGGTGATCACCACGAAGTTGATCACCACCAGGATCACGAAAACCACGATGCCGATCATGTAGTTGCCGCCGACCAGGAAGTGGCCGAATGCGCCGATCACCTTGCCCGCCGCATCCGGCCCGGTATGCCCGTGGAGCAGCACCACCCGGGTGGAAGCGACATTGAGCGAAAGCCTGAGCAGCGTGGTGATGAGCAGCACCGAAGGGAATGCGGAAAAATCCAGCGGTTTGAGCGTGTTCATGGCCACCAGCAACACGATCACGGAAAGCGCGATGTTGAAAGTGAACAGGATGTCGAGCAAAAATGGCGGCAGCGGCAGCACCATCATCGACAGGATCATGACGATGAGCACCGGGCCGGCGAGCCCCCTGAGCGCTGCCGCATTGCGGAAGGAAAGAAGCGCGAGGAGGTTCTTCATTCATCCTCCCCCGGATCGAGTTCATCCGGCACCGCAAGATGCGAAGGAGGGGATACGTTCATGCCGTGGCGAAGCTGATACACATAGGCGAGCACTTCGGCCACCGCCAAATACAGCGGCTCAGGAATGTCATCCCCCACCTCGGTATTGAAATACAGGGCACGGGCGAGCGGAGGCGCTTCCAGGATCGGCACGGAATTTTCTTCGGCGATTTCCCGGATGCGCATGGCGAGCAGATGCGCGCCGCTGGCCACCACCTTCGGCGTGGGCATGTCATCCCGGTAGCGGAGCGCGACCGCATAATGCGTCGGGTTGGTCACCACCACGTCCGCTTTCGGAATCTCCGCCATCATGCGGCGACGAGCCATTTCACGTTGCTGCCTCCTGATCCTTCCCTTGACTTCCGGATTTCCTTCGGTTTCCTTGGCTTCCTTGCGCACTTCCTCCTTGGTCATCTTCAACTTTTTGCCGTGATTCCAGAGCTGGAAGGGAACGTCGACCGCGACGATCAGCACCATCGAACCCAGGATTGCAAAAAAAGTGAACATGGCCAGATGCGCGAAATGAGCAAGGGCCGCGTGCATCGGTTCGTGAATGAGCCCGAGGAACGCCGCACGATTGTACCAGATCACCCAGACCGCCACCCCGCCAATGAGGATGGATTTCAGGATCGCCTTGGCAAGTTCGACGAAACTCGTGATCGAAAACAGCCGCGAAATCCCCTCGATCGGATTGAGCTTGGATAGATCCGGCTGCAGCGGTTTCATCGTGAACACCCAGCCGTTCAGAAGCAGCGGAGAAGCGAGCACCACGACGGTGATCAGCAGGAAGAAAGGCAGGAAGGCGAACAGCACCTCGGTTGCAAGGGCATGCAGTCTCTCCAGCATTCCCAGAGGATGTTCGAAGGCGAGCGACCTTCCGACCACCATTCCCTGCGACATCATGGCGGAAAGTTGTTCCATGATTTTCGATCCCATTCCCCAGAGCGCCCCCCGGAGGCCAGCAGAAGCACGAAAGTGGTCAGCTCCCTCGAATGGGGGACCTGGCCCTCTTCCCTCGCCTCCTGCAGCCGTTTGGCCGAGGCCGGCTCGGTGCGCTCTAGATCGCTTTCCTCTGCCATTTTTTTCCGGAATCAATAGAGGGAATAGAAGAACCTAATCCTGTTTGTCACCTCAGTATCATAATTGCATGTTTTCCTTGAAAAGTAAAGGAAATACAACATCATCCGCCATGCTGCGCAAGCGCCCAGGAAACATGTTCCCGAACCAGAGAATCCTCGCAATCCGCCCTTTCTTTCAATGCAGAAACAACAGGTTGCGATCCATGCGCATTCCCCAGGGCGACCGCGAGATTCCTGAGCCATCTGCGGTAGCCGATCCTGCGAATCGCACTGCCCTGCATTTTCGACTCGAATTCGCTTTCCGTCCATCTGAAAAGTTCGACGAGCGCTGCCGAACCCAGCCCGCCCCTCACCGAAAAATCGGAAAGATGCGCAGTTTTTGCGAAGCGATTCCAGGGGCAGAAAATCTGGCAATCGTCGCAGCCGTAGATCCGGTTGCCGATCGCGGCCCTGAATTCGACAGGAATGGATCCGGGATGCTCGATGGTGAGATAGGAGATGCAGCGCCTCGCATCCAGGAGATAGGGGGCGACGATCGCGCCGGTCGGACAGACATCGATGCATTTCGTGCAGCTTCCGCAATGCCCGTCGACCGGCTCTCCCGACCCGAGCGGCAGATTCGTGTAGATTTCACCGAGAAAGAAGAAGGATCCTGCATGCCGATTGAGGAGCAAGGTGTGCTTCCCCCGCCATCCGATCGAAGCATTTTTTGCGAGTTCGACTTCCATGACCGGCGCGCTGTCGACGAAGGCGCGCCCATCGAATCCGGAAAATTCCGCAGAAATTCTTTCGGCCAGCTTCGCGAGCCGGCCGCGCACCACCTTGTGATAATCGCGCCCCAGCGCATACCTCGACACATAAGCCTTTTCAGGATCTTCCAGCACTTCGAGGGGATCTGCGCAATGTTCCGGAAGATAATTCATCGCCACCGAAATCACGCTCGCCGTTCCAGGATGAAGCCGTTCCGGAGCGAGCCTCAGCATGGCGTGTTTTGCCATATAATGCATTTCTCCATGGAACCCGGCTTCCAGCCAGGAATGCAGCCGCTCTCCCGCTGCGCCGAGATCGATCCCGGCAAAACCCACGGCAGAGAAACCGAGCTCCATCGCCCAGGAGCGGATTTTTTCTTCTGCAGAAACAGGAAAGGTGTCGAATTGCATGAAAAACTGAACCTTCATCTCGCAAGCGAAAAGGATACCGAGGCGCTCGGCGCGACAATCGCCCGGACCCTCCGCCCCGGCCTCGCAATTTTCCTCGAAGGAGATCTGGGCGCAGGAAAGACCGCGCTCGCCCGCTCGATCATTCGCGCGCTCGGCCACGAAGGCAAAGTGAAGAGTCCTACCTATACACTTGTTGAACTTTACACGATTTCTGGGCTAAACTTATATCATTTTGATTTGTATCGATTCGAAGATCCGGATGAGTGGAACGAATCCGGCTTCCGCGAATATTTCAACCCGGAATCGATCGTCATGGTCGAATGGCCCGAAAAGGGCGGCGCTTTTTTGCCGACCCCCGATATCAGGATTGTGCTCGGGGTGGAAGGAGAAGGCAGAAGGGCCGAAATCGAAGCAACCTCGGAGACTGGCAGCCGATGCTTGACGGCATTAAAAAGTGGATCGCTTTCCTGCTGATGACGGTTCTGTCTCCGTGCGCACTCGCAGCCGCGCCGATTCTTTCCGCACGCATCTGGCCGGCAGAGGACTACACGCGCCTCACCATCGAATCGAAAGCCCCCATCGAACACCAGATGCTCATCATCGAACATCCGGACAGACTGGTGATCGATCTCGAAGGCGTGAAGCTGGACGAGAACCTGAAATCCCTCCCTTCCAGGGTGAATGCAGACGACCCCTACATCAAATCGATCCGCCTGGGCAGATTCAAGCCCGGCGTGGTGCGCATCGTGCTCGACCTCAAGACCAGGGTCTCTCCCCAGCTCTTTTCGCTGAAACCGGTCGCCAGCTACGGCAACCGTCTGGTGCTCGACATCTATCCGGAAAAGGATGCGATGATGTCGCTGCTTTCCGAGCCTTTCCCTGAAAAGCAGGAAAAGAAACCGGCCAAGCCTGAAAAGGAGAAGATTCGCCCGATCACCATCGTGGTCGATGCAGGCCATGGCGGGGAAGATCCAGGCGCGCACGGCAGACATTCTTTCGAAAAAAATGTGACGCTTTCGATCGCGAAAAAACTCGCGCGCCTCATCGATGACGAACAGGGCATGCACGCAGTGCTGACCCGGGACGGGGACTACTTCATCCCGCTGCATGGCAGGGTGGTGAAGGCAAGATCCGCCAAGGCGGACCTTTTCGTTTCGATCCATGCCGACGCCTCCCCAGCCGGGAAGCCCAGGGTTCCTCGGTTTTCGCTCTTTCCGAAAGAGGCGCCACCTCGGTTGCGGCAAGGTGGCTCGCGCAGCGCGAAAACGAATCCGACCTCATCGGCGGGGTGGATCTTGCCGTGAAGGATCCCTATCTCGCCAAGACATTGCTGGATCTTTCCCAGACCGCATCGATCAACGACAGCCTGAGGCTCGCAAAAGACGTGCTGCACGAACTGGGCTCTTTCCGCCCCCTGCACAGCGAAACCGTGGAACAGGCCGGATTCGCAGTCCTGAAAGCCCCCGACATCCCATCGATCCTGGTGGAAACCGCCTTCATCACCAATCCTTCCGAGGAAAGGAAGCTCGACGATTCCGCCTACCAGGAAAGGGTCGCGAAAGCCATTTTCGACGGGATCAAGGATTATTTCGCGCAGAATCCCGCACTGGCCAGACCCAATCTCGTCCTGAATCCGTGATGAGGACGATACTCGTCGCCAACCCGAAAGGTGGAAGCGGAAAAACCACGCTCGCCACCAATCTCGCAGCCTACCTCGCCAACCGCAACGAGAAAGTTGCGCTCTGGGATCTGGATCGACAGGGATCTTCCATCGGCTGGCTGGAAACGAGACCCGGGGAACTTCCGAGAATCCTGAAATTTTCTCCGGGTGACGGCAATATGGACTGGCTGGTCATGGATTCTCCTGCCGGCCTTCACGGAAAGAACCTGTCGCGTTTTCTCAAGCTCGCCGACAAGGTGATCATTCCCGTCCAGCCGTCCCTTTTCGACATGGAAGCGACCAGGCTATTCCTGAAGCAGCTTTTCGAGGAAAAGGCCGTCAGGAAGCATCATGCGGAAGTTGCAATGATCGGCATGCGGGTCGATCCGCGCACCCGCGCTTCCGCGCGCCTCGAGGAGTTTCTCGCGGAATTCGATCTGCCCGTGCTCACCCACCTCAGGAACGCGCAAGCCTATGTCAATGCATCCTTCGAGGGACAAAGCCTGTTCGATCTGCCGCAAGGGCAGGTGAAAAAGGATCTGGAGCAGTGGGAACCGCTGCTGAAGTGGCTGGAAAATCCGGAATGAAAAAACGGGGCAGAAGCCCCGTCTTTTCATGGATGGCTGAACTCAGCCGGTGACGCGCTTCTTGAATTCGCCGGTGCGGGTGTCGATTTCGATCCTGTCGCCGATTTCGCAGAAGGCCGCAACGGGAAGCTCCCAGCCGGTGCTGATCTTCGCGGGCTTCATCACCTTGCCGGAAGTGTCGCCCCTGACTGCGGGTTCGGTGTAAATGATCTCGCGAACCACGCTGTTGGGCAGCTCGATGGAAATGGGCTTGTCGTTGTAGAAAACCACTTCGCAGGGCATGCCTTCCTCGAGATAGTTGAGCGCATCGCCCATGTTGTCCTTCTCGACTTCGTGCTGGTTGTATTCCTCGTCCATGAACACGTACATCGGATCGGCGAAATAGGAATAGGTGCATTCCTTGCGATCGAGCACCACCACGTCGAACTTGTCGTCGGCGCGATAGATCGCTTCGCTCGGCGAATCGGTGAGGAGGTTCTTGAATTTCATCTTGACCACCGAAGCATTGCGGCCGGATTTGGAAAACTCGGCCTTCTGCACGACGAGCGGCTGGTCGCCCACCATGATCACGTTGCCTGCGCGGACTTCCTGTGCTGTTTTCATGCTTTTCCTGCTGGGAGAATTAAAATTTTTCGATCTTACCCGAATCGACAGGAAAAATCCAGGAGACTGGAAGCGAGGCCGTGGTTCGAAAGCCGCTTCGCCCAACTTTCTCCGTGCGAGCCAAGAGACTCGCGGCAGCGCAGGAATTCCCTCCAGGCACCGCCGATCTCCCCGTCCCCGTTCCAGGCATGCCAGAATTTCCTCACCGCATCCCCATGCGGGAAATCCTCGCAATACAGGTCGAGGAATGCGTCGAGCTTTTGCATGTGGATTCCTTCCTCCTGCGGATAGATCTGCCAGACGAAAGGTTTTCCCGCCCATTGCGCGCGGACGAAGGAATCCTCTCCCCGCACGAAGTTGATGTCGCAGGCCCAGAGAAGCAGATCGTATTGTTCCTGTGGAACGAAGGGGATGATCCTGATTTCGAGGTTTCCCATTCCCCCTGCCACGATGGATTTCGCCTGATCCGCGATTTTCCCTTCCGGGATCAGGCAAAGGATTTCTTCTTCGCCTTCCGCCCAGGTTTGCAGCAGGCACTCCAGCGCATCATTCCCGTAACCGAAGAGCGAGACGCAAAGGCGCCCTTCGAATCCTCCTCCCATTCTTTCCCGGTATTGCGCCGATCCATCGGCAATGAATGCATCGCGACTTTTCAGAAGATCCCGCTCAATGAGCAGCCCTCCGCTATCCGGAAAGAATCCCGGGAAAAAGAAATGCTTCACGATCGGCAATCTCGGATGAGGAGATTGCATGAGGTGAGCCGATCGCACCCATTCTTCGGCGGACAAGTATTCGAGATTGATCCAGAGCGGCTTTGCCTGCGCCATTCTGGCGACGAAGGATTCGGGAATCAGGCAGCCGAATGCCTCGATCACCACTTCCCCGGGCGCGACTTCGGGAAAAGGTTCCCCCCATGCCCGCACTTCCACCCCGCAGCAATGCTGCACGGCAACCCGCTTCCCTTGCGGATGGATGCGCAGAAAGCTGTCCAGGTCGTCCACCCAGAGGCGCACTTCGATGCCGAACTCCTCGCAAAGCTGGCGCGAAAGCCTCCAGGAAACCCCGATGTCACCGAAATTGTCGATGACGTTGCAGAAGATGTCCCAGGTCATTCCTCGAAATCGCGCCTCAATTTCTCCAGGGATTCCAGGTATTTCTCGGCATCCCCGAAATCGGTGAATTTCGGGTAATGCGAATGGCTCCCCTGGATTCGCCTCGCATGCTTGATCGGGCACCAGTATTGTTCGGTCCTTCCCGCGATTTCATGCACATAGGCGAGCAGACCGTTTCCATAGGAACAATACACGCAGTTGAGCTTCTCGATGAGATTGAGATAGGCGAGGTTGTGGCGGTCATAGACGAAATATTCGATTCTCTTCACTTTCGGAATGCCGAAAACCGGAAAACAGACTGCCTGATAGAGGGTGACGAATACATCGAGGAGCAGGAAGGGCAAGATCAGGGAATAAACGATGGGGGCGACCAGGAGATGCTTCAGTTTCGCGCTGGCGAGGTAGGTGAGAAGGGAAGTCTTCAGACGCCTGTGTTCTGCGACGATTCCTTCCTCGAAGTGGATCTTGCGGTTCTCGATGGAGAACTTCAGTTCCTTGCGACGCCTGGCGAGTTCCACCTCGAGTTCCGATTCGAGCGCCCTGATTTTCGCAATGAGATTGCCGACATTCCTGTCCATCTGCGCCCTCTTTCATCAAAAGGGGATGGTAGCACATCAGAAAGAGAACTTCGCCATGGAAATCCATCCCCTGGTGAAAGTGGAAAATGCGGTCCCTCTTGGCTCCTGATACCCCGCCCCGATGGTGATGCTCTTGCCCTGCGCGATCCTTCTCTCGTAAGCGATGCCGTAAGTCACGACCATCTGGCTTCTGCCGGAATACCATCCACGATTCCAGTGGGTATAAGCCACCTCGATCTCCGGCCAGATATGTCGGGATACATGAGCCTGTACCCCGGTGTTCCATATGAAAGGAAGCCCGGTGACGGCGTTGTTGCGGTCTGCGACGCCAAGCGACACCAGACTCTGGATGTCGAATCCGGATTCATGGGTTCCCCATCCTTTCCCCGCTGCCAATGTAGGAGTGAACACGGTGTTTTTCGTGGAAAACCCCGGGCTGCCGGTGGGAAGACTCAGTCCGAGGGAGAAATTCGCGACATAATTTCCCTCTTCCTCGTTGGCCGAAGCGATGCGAAATTTCGCAAGCATGGATTCGTCGCTCCAGCCGCTGGAAATGGATCCCGGTCTCTCCCGCTCCACATAGGCGGGCACGCCCACCTGAATCTGGGCATTTTCACCGACGATGAGTTCCAGTCCCTTGTTGCTGCCGAAATTGCGCACGAAGGTTCCATTGACCAGCCGCTGCGTGCTGAAATGGTAGCGAAATCCCTGGGTGAGCCCGGTGGAAGGGACGCCCAGCATGGAAGCCCAATGGGGCTGGTTTGCTTCCGACATTTCGGCAACCGTCTCATCCCCGGAACAAGCCGTGCCGGAAAAAAGCGCAAACGCAAGAAACGCTGCCGCCGGACGGCAGCGCGAACATCCAAATTTCATGGTGCGAACAAAATTCCCGAACGATCCCCCCGATGGTCCGGATCAACGATGGATGATGCTGTTTCCGGACTTGCGCACGTGATCTCCGCGGAAGAATCCCGGGTCGTGATCGAAATCGAAGGTCTGGGTATCTCCGTTATCGAAACGCACGGTGACGGCCCAGTATTTCGCGGACTTCATGTTCTGCTCGATCTTGTTTCCCGCATAGGCGCCGCCTGCCGCGCCCGCGATGGTGGCGATATCCCTTCCGGTGCCGCGCCCGACCTGATTGCCGAGCAGCGCGCCGACCACGCCGCCTCCGATCATGCCAAGGGCGCTGCCCTGCCCCTGCTTCTCGCTGACCTTGACCGAAAGCACCATGCCGCAATCCGCGCAGACCATCCCAGAAGCGGGCCTGCTCGCCTCTCTCGCGGGAGCGCCTTCCCCTGCGCGGGCCTTCTCGTATTCCGCCCTGGCATCGCGCAGGCACTGCATCCTGGCATCCGCGGTGGATTCATCGTTGCAGAGCTGCCTGTCCTGAGCGTAGCGGGCAGCGGCGGGATCGCCTTCCTCCCGCTCCGCATGGGAAAGGATCGGCGTCATCAGAAGCGCAAGCATCAGGAAACGTTTCATCTCGATTCTCCAGGAGTGAATGGATCAGAAGATACTCATATACATTCGATTGGTCAAGATGCGCAATCATGCGCCGAACACTGCGGCCCTGCCCAGTTCCGATTCGATCTCCAGCAGGCGGTTGTATTTGGCGATACGCTCGGAACGGCAGACCGATCCTGTCTTGATCTGCCCTCCTCCCATCGCCACGGAAAAATCGGCCATGAAGGTATCCTCAGTCTCCCCGGAGCGGTGAGAAATCACATACCCCCACCCGGCCTTCCTGCAAAGCTGGATCGCCGCGACGGTTTCCGTGACCGTGCCGATCTGGTTGAGCTTGATGAGCGCCGCATTGCAGGACTTTTCCTCAATGGCGCGCGCGATGAAACGGGTATTGGTCACGAGGTTGTCGTCGCCGACGAGCTGGATCTTCTCGCCGAGCGCCGCGGTCATCCCGATGAAGCCTTCCCGGTCGTTCTCGGCATGCCCGTCCTCGATGGAAACGATCGGATATTTGCCCACCCATTCCCGGTAGAGATCGATCATCTCCCCGGCGGTCTTTTCGCCCTGCCCGCTGCGCGAGAGCCGGTAGTTCCCGTTCTCGAAAAAGGAACTTGCTGCAGGATCGAGCGCGATGGCGATGTCCCTGCCCGGGCGGTATCCGGCGGCTTCGATGGCTTCCACGATGAGTTCGCAGGCTTCTTCGTTGCTTTTCAGTTGCGGAGCGAAACCGCCCTCGTCGCCCACGCTGGTGGCATATCCCCTGGATGAAAGGATCTTTTTCAGCGCATGAAAGGTTTCCGCGCCATGGCGAAGCGCTTCGGAAAAACTCGGCGCGCCCACCGGATAAATCATGAATTCCTGGAAGTCCATTCCGGAGTCGGCATGCTTGCCTCCGTTCAGAACGTTCATCATCGGCCTGGGGAGGTGCACCGCATTCGCGCCGCCGAGATAGGCGTAAAGCGGAAGACCGGAAGATTGCGCTGCCGCCCTCGCCACCGCCTGGGAAACGCCGAGGATGGCGTTCGCGCCCAACCTCGCCTTGTTCGGCGTGCCGTCCATCTCGATCATGGCAAGATCGATCTGCGCCTGACGCCCGGGATCCTGGCCAACGAGCGCAGGACCGATGATCTCGTTGACGTGCGATACCGCCTTCAACACTCCTTTTCCGCCGTAGCGATTCCTGTCCCCGTCGCGCAGTTCGACCGCCTCGTTCTCGCCGGTGGAAGCGCCGGAAGGGACGGAAGCCGTGCCGACCACGCCGTTTCCGAGGAACACATTCACCCGCAGGGTGGGATTGCCGCGGGAGTCGAGGATTTCCATCGCGCGGATGGATGAGATGGTGGCGTGCATTCTGGATCCTTTCGGAGAGCGATGTTCCAATCTTAGAACAGGATCGCCGAAAAGAATCGCTTCACTCGCCGTTCACCACTCCGAATTCGGCCGGCATCCTGACGTAAAAGAGCTGGATCTTCTCCTCCCGAACCAGTTCGATCAGGCGTTCTGCCTGCTCGTCGCTG
The DNA here is from genome assembly GCA_013044025.1 of Burkholderiales bacterium. Taxonomy (GTDB): domain Bacteria; phylum Pseudomonadota; class Gammaproteobacteria; order Burkholderiales; family JABEVD01; genus JABEVD01. Next base: position 5,693 of record JABEVD010000102.1, on the reverse strand, counting down.
ACCACGAACACCACTTCCAGGGGAAGATCGCCTGCGAGTTCGAAAAAATGATCCTCGTGCAGCACGCCATGCCTGCCGAACCCTGCGACCGCCTTGAAAGCGGAACCGCCCCGGATGCCCAGTTTCTTGGCCGCTTCCAGCAGCCATTCGTATAGCGGGATGTGACGGTGCTTTCCGGCTTCATGCACGTAAAACTTGAGATAGGTTCCCTTCATGCCAGCCCCCTTGATTTCAGAAATTGAAAGGTCGCGATTCCGAGCATGGTCATGGTCAGAGACCCGCCAACGTGGACGGCGACATGCGCCGCCGCCCAAAGGTATTCCGATCGGGAAATCAGGGTGACGGATTCGGCCGAAAAGGTGGAAAAGGTGGTGAGCCCGCCCATGAAACCGGTGATGATGAACAGCCTCACTTCGGGCGGCAGCCCTGAGTGTTCCGAAAAAAATGCGACAGCGAGCCCGACCAGGTAGCCGCCCAGCAGATTGGCTGCGAGCGTGCCGAACGGCAGGGTGGGAAAGACCGGATTGAGCAGGATTCCAAGCCACCAGCGCAACCATGCGCCCAGACCGGCCCCGATGCCGACCGCGACAAAACCGTAAAATCCCATGCCATCCTCCAGACGAATTCGAATCGAAACGGGCAGGGTCGGGACATGCCCGCACCTTCCCCGTACCGGGAAAACTGCAGGCATCATCAGCCACGAGGGCGGTTATGAGGAGGAATGCCATCTCCTTTGAATCGACAAGAAGTATACCCGGCGAAGAGGGTTCGCGCAATTTTCAGGGCGCTTGCAGGATGCCTGAATCGCATTCCTGCTGTACAATCCCGAAAAGCCCGCATCCTCTTTTCAAGGAGCTGATTCTTTGCGGGTTCCGGCCATAATCGCAAGATTCCGGGCCATTCGGTCCGTCATGTTCGAAAGCAGGAAATGCATCAACGGGACAGCGATCAACTCGAACTTGCCCTGGAAGCGGCGGGGATGGACCTTTGGGAAAACGACCTCATCACCGGGAGCGTGATCCGCAAGGCCGGCAAAATCTTTTCGGAGCTCGGATATGCAGAGGATGAAGCCGCCTCCAGCGTGGAGGACATCTTCAGAATCATTCATCCTGAAGACGTGCAGAGGGTCAAAACCGCGATCGAGGCGCACTTTTCCGGGGTCACCAGCCGCTACCGCTGCGAATTCAGGGTTCGCGCGAAATCCGGCCAATGGTTCTGGTATGCCAATTACGGCAGGATCGTGGACCGGGAACGCCGTTTCATCGGCGTCACCTTCAACATAGACGAACGAAAGCGTTCCGAAGAGCGATTCCGCTCCATCATCGAATCCGTTCCCGTTCCGCTTGCCATCAACGACGAACGGGGAAACATCACCTACCTCAACGATGCATTCGTTCGCACCATCGGCTACGGGCCGGAGGAAATCCCGGATCTCGAAAAATGGTGGTCGATCGCCTACCCCGACCCGCAATACAGGAAGGAAATTGCCCAAGCCTGGAAAGATGCGCTGGAACGAGCGAATCGCTCCGGCCATCCCTTCCTCCCGATTCAGTCCAGGATCTGCTGCAAGGACGGAAACATCCGCACTTTCCTGATCAGCCCCGCGACCCTGGGAGAGGATTTTTCCGGCCTGCATCTGGTGGTCCTGTACGACATCACCGAACGCAAGGCCGCGGAAGACAGGATCCGGCGGATCAGCAAGCTCTACAGGGCATTGAGCGAAGTGAACCAGGCGATCATCCGCATGGAAAACGAGGAAACCCTTTTTCCCCTGGTATGCAGGATGGCGGTGGATTTCGGCGGAATGGTGCTTGCCTCCATCCGGAAGCTGAACCCGGATACGGATCTCCTCGAACCGGTGGCGAGCTACGGAAGCGGCGCGGATTACGTTGCAAACATCACCATTTCCGCAAGAAAGGAAATTCCCGAAGGCAGGGGACCTGCCGGCACTGCATATCGCGAAGGCAACAACATCATCATCACCCGCTACACGCAAAATGATATGACGAAGCCATGGCATGAATTGGCCATGCGCTTCGGATGGGGAAGCAGCGGCACCTTTCCCGTTTTGCGAGATGGAAAGCCCTTTGCGATCCTGAGCGTCTACCATCGCGAGGAGGAGGCTTTCGACCGGGAAGCAATCGATCTTCTCGACGAAATGACCCGGGACGTTTCCTTTGCGCTGGACAGTTTCGATCGGGAAAGGGAAAGGCTCAAGGCACGCAGCGCCCTTTCGGAAAGCGAACGGCATTTCAGGGCCTATTTCGAAAGGGCGATGGTGGGAATGGCGGCCACTTCCAGGGAAAGCGACTGGATCGAAGTCAATGACGCGCTTTGCAAGATGCTCGGCTATCCCAGGGAAGAACTGATCCGCACCAACTGGATCGACATCATTCATCCGGAAGACGTGGAGGAAAGCATGCGCTTTTCCGCGCGCATCCTCAGCGGAGAAATCGACGAATACGAGCAGAACAAGCGCTATGTCAGGAAGGACGGCAGCCTTCTTCATGCGCATATCGCTTCCCGGGGAGTGCGCAACGAGGCGGGAGAAGTCGATTATTTCGTCGTCATCGTGGAGGACATCACCGAAGTCAGGAACCAGCAGAAACAACTGGAATTCCTGGTTCATCACGATCCGCTGACCGGACTTCCGAACCGGGTATTGCTGAACGACAGGCTCGAAATGGCACTCTCCCAGGCAGACCGCTCCGGCGGGAAAATCGCCGTCTGCTTCATGGATCTGGACGGATTCAAGCCGGTCAACGACACGCTGGGGCATGCTGCAGGGGATGCGCTCCTCGTCGAGGTGGTGAAGAGGCTGGCCGCCATTTCCCGCTCGACCGACACCGTGGTCCGCCTGGGAGGAGACGAATTCATTCTGGTCCTGACCAACATCGCCGGTAAGGAGGAATGCAGAGCCATGCTGGAGCGGGTCATGGAAGCGATCTGCAGGCCGTTCGAAGTCGCGGGAAAGGAAATCCGGATTTCATCGAGCATCGGCGTTTCGGTCTATCCGGATCAAGTCAGCGACGGAACCGCCCTGCTTCGGAATGCCGACCAGGCGATGTACATCGCGAAGCAGCAAGGAAGAAACCGCATCCACTTCTTCGACTTCGCGAGGGATCACCTCGCCGGCCACGGGGAGCTTTCCAGAATCGAAATCGCCCTGCAAAACCGCGAACTCCACCTGCATTATCAGCCGAAAATCAACATGAGAACCGGCGAAGTGATCGGAATGGAAGCGCTGATCCGCTGGCAGCACCCCGAAAAGGGCCTCCTGATGCCGGGTCAATTCATGCCTCACGTCGAAAACAGCGAATTCGAAATCGGCCTTTCCGAATGGGTGATCCGGCAGGCCATGTCGCAACTCGATGCATGGCGCAGTCAGGGACTGGATCTGGCAGTCAGCGTCAACCTTCCGGCGCGCCATCTCCAGTCGGAGGGTTTTGTCGATTTTCTCGCTTCCTTGATGAAGCAATATCCCGGACTGCGTGGAAACCTGCTCAAGCTGGAAATCCTCGAAACCGCGGCCATCGGCGACATGGGTTCGGCCATCGAGAAGATCGAGGAATGCATCGGGCTCGGCATCCGTTTCTCGATCGACGATTTCGGAACGGGATATGCTTCCCTTTCCTATCTCAGGCGGCTTCCGGCAGACACCATCAAGATCGATCAGTCCTTCGTGCAGGGAATGCTGGAGGACGAAAACGATCTTTCCATCGTGAAAGGCGTGATCGGTCTTGCCGATGCATTTCGCAAGCAGGTCGTTGCAGAGGGGGTGGAGACCGTCGCGCATGGCGAGAAGCTGCTGGCCATGGGCTGCGAATTCGGTCAGGGCTACGGCATTGCCCGCCCCATGCATGCTGAACAGGTGGCGGCCTGGGTGGGCGAATTCAGGGTTCCTCCGGAATGGGCGGCCCTGACCTGAGCCCTCCTTCCGGACGGGACAGATCGATCGATAAATCCGAACGTTTCGATAAAAACGATTTGTTTGTATGATCTTTTCCGCTGCAGCATAATTGCATCCGGGAGGAAGCAATGACACTGGACCAGTTGAGGATGTTTGTCGAAGTGGCCGAACGCCAGCACATGACGAAGGCAGCCCAGGCCCTGCATGTCACGCAATCCACGGTCAGCGCAGCCATCGCCGCCCTGGAATCCCGCTACGGGATCAGGCTGTTTCACCGCATCGGCAGGCGCATCGAACTCACCGAAGCGGGCCAAACCCTGCTTGGGGAGGCCAGAGCCATTCTGGGGCGCGTTGCCGGGACGGAAAGAATCCTTGCCGAACTCGGCAGCCTCATGCAGGGGACGCTGAAAATCGTCGCAAGCCAGACCATCGCAAGCTACTGGCTGCCGAAACATCTGGCCGATTTCCGGCAGAAATACCCGGGCATCAGCATCCATCTCGCAATGGGCAACACCGGCCAGGTCATCCGTTCGGTATCGGATGGAAGCGTGGAACTCGGTTTCGTCGAGGGATCCGTGTCCGACGGGATGATCTCGCGCTGGACGGTCGGACAGGACAGGCTGGTGCTGGTGGGCGTCCCGAATGCTTCCCAGCGGAAGGGAAGGAAATCTCCCTCGCGCGCTGGATCATGCGCGAACCGGGTTCGGGCACGCGCTCGACTTTCGAGGAAATGCTGAGGGCGCGCGGGTTGGACCCGGATTCCCTGGATGTCGCGCTCACCCTCCCATCGAACGAATCGGTGCTTTCCGCAGTGGAAGCCGGCGCAGGCATCGCGGTGCTTTCCGCGCTGGTGGTCGAGAGATCGATCGATGCAGCCGCCCTGCGGATCCTTCCTTTCGACGAAACTCCGCGCCCCTTCTCCGCGCTATGCCACAAGGAACGCACGCCAGGAAGGGCGGCTGAAGCGCTCCTGAAATCGATGAGGAGCCGATCATGATCCGGCATGCACGCAAACTCAAGCCGCTCGCCAGGCTCGAACATCCCCGCGAAATGATCCGGCAGTTCACGCCGAACTGGTTTGCTGCCACGATGGGAACCGGCATTCTTTCGCTGATGCTGCCCCAAGTGCCGGGCGCGGGGCGCCTTCTTTACGCCATGGGCGAATCGCTCTGGCTGTTCAACATCATTTTGTTCTCGCTTTTCGCTTTCCTGTATGCAGCGCGCTGGGTGCTGTATTGGGAAGAGGCGCGCCGCATTTTCAGCCACAGCATCGTGTCGATGTTCATGGGCACCATCCCGATGGGCTTCGCGACCCTCGTCAACGGCCTGCTTTTCTTCGGCATCCCGCGCTGGGGGGCAGCAGTGGTTCCGGCGGCGCAAGCGATGTGGTGGCTGGATGTGGCGATGTCCGTCGTTTGCGGCGTGCTCATCCCCTATTTCATGTTCACACGGCAATCGCACGACATCGACAGGATGACCGCCGTCTGGCTGCTCCCCATCGTCGCTGCGGAAGTGGCCGCGAGCAGCGGCGGATTGCTGGCGCCGCACCTTGGCGATCCCCATGCGCAATTCGTCACGCTCATCGTCAGTTATGTGATGTGGGCCTACTCGGTGCCCGTCGCATTCGGCGTGCTGACGATCCTTTTCCTGCGCATGGCCCTGCACCGCCTGCCGCCGGACAACATGGCCGCCTCCAGTTGGCTTTCCCTGGGTCCGATCGGAACCGGTTCGCTCGGCATGCTGTTGCTTGGCCAGGATGCGCCTTCGATCCTGGCGAGCCAGG
>JABEVD010000101.1 GCA_013044025.1 Burkholderiales bacterium | reverse complement strand
ATAGATCCTGGCGTCGACCACCAGCTTCGATGCGAAGAAATCGCCGACATAGCCGAAATCGCCCGTCCTTATCCTTTCCGGAAGGAGATTCCCGGGGCTGATGAACCTCGGAACCACGTAAGGGCCGAGCACATAGACCATGTTCGCCTTCTGTTCGAACATGACGGGCGTTCGAACCGCCGATGAATAACTCGCCCGCAGCGTGTTTTGCGCATCGAAGTGATAATTCACAGCGATCTGCGGCGAAAAATCGCTGCCGGTGAAACTGTTGTGCTCCAGCATGCCGCCGGCATTGAACGTCACTTTCTTCGCGGGTCGCCATTCCCCGTGCCAGAAAAGCAACTGACTGGGTTCGACCATCCTGCCGGTCATGTACAGCGGGGCGACCGATGAATCGATGCGAAGGGATCCTCCCCAGACCTGCCTGAAAGAAGAGGAAAGACTCGCCGATTGCTGGTATTCGAGATGGTAGCGCTCCCCCGCGATGCCGGCATTGATCGGATAGACCGCATTGCCGGGAAACAATCCCGGCAGGGTCGAATAGGTATCGTAAAGGCGCTGGAATTCATGATAGAAATGCAGCGAAAGGTCGTCCCCTCCGTCCAGGTTCCGCACCCACTTGAGATCCTCGTAATCGCTGGAATTGGTGGAATTTCTCGGCGGATCGGAGGGATCGACGAAAAGCCCGGTGTTTCCGGGATTGCCGAGCCCCTGAATCGATCTGGCATAACCCGCCCTGAATTCCAGCGAATCCATGGGGTCGATTTCATAGGATCCGTTCAGGTTGACAAGCCCGGTGCGCTGCGTGTCGTTCACCAGCGAAAAACCGGAATCGCTGCGGTAGCCCGTCGCGAAGCGGTAATTCAGCCTGCCTTCGTTCCCGGCGTATCTGAAAAATCCGTCTCCTATCCCGTAATCCCCCCGGGTGATGGAATAGGCTGCCCCTCGCTCGGTTTGCGGATTCTTCGTGGTGATGCTGATCACCCCCAGGAAGGAGTTCGCCCCATAGGCAGCCGCGCTCGGCCCCCTCACCACCTCGATTTTCTCGATGTCGTCCACGGTGATGGGCAGAACGCTCCAGTCGACTCCACCGGTGGGGGGCATGTAAACGGACCTTCCGTCGACGAGCACCTGCATTCTTCTCGAATACTGGTCGGACATGCCGTGATAGCTGACGATGGGCTGATGGCCGTTGTAATCGCTCACATAGAAGCCGGGAACCAGCCGGAAAAGATCGGCGATATTCCGGTATCCCGAAGCACGGATCATTTCCCGGTCGATGACGGTCATCGAGGAAGGAGCGTCGCTGAGCGGCTGGCTCAGGCGGGAAGCAGAAAGCACCACGGGCATTTCGGCAAGGTAATCGTTCTCCGTGATGTCGGCGGCATTCGCCAGCGATGCCGCTATGGACAACAGCAGGAACAGCCGCCATCCGAACACGGAGTTCAGCCGTGCCAGTAGCGTACTCTGCCCACGTCTACATGAACGAAATTGGAACGGGGATAATATCCCACGCCGCCCAATCCCAGATCGAGCGCCACCTGGTGCAGGACCGAAAGGTCCCTTCCGGGCAGACAGATGTCGGCAGCCATTACCTGCATGTGCAGGCTGTGCTTTGCGACACCGCTGCTTTCACTGCGCAGCATGGCATTGGTTTTCGGGGAGCGGTATCCGGAAATCACGTGAAAGGGCTGTGATCCGCCCAGCCTGGTACGGATCGAATGCAACAGATCGAGCAAGCGGGTATCCATCGAAATGGCATCTCCAGTCCGGAAATCACGCAGCACATGATCGATCTCGCCCAGCGACTGCCCGACATAACTGCCTTCGGACCAGTAGGTGGTCTCGAGTTCCTCACCGGTATGGATGTTGTAGAGGGAAAGCTTCCTGTCCTGCAAGGAAGCAAAGGCTTTGCCGGTGGACATGGAAAGAGCGCCTGCCGCGCCAAGCTTCAGGAATGACCTTCTGTGCATCATTGAATCCCTTTTTTCTCCAGGGTCACATCGCGCGCCACACCCTCGTGGGCTGCAATGACCCTGCCGGCAAGTTTCCAGTCGATGGACGATTCGAGCGAGCCGGCCTGCTCGTGCGCCGCTTTCAGAAAATCGAATCTTTTCCTGTAGATGTCGGGATCGGATTCCAGGAAGATGCTACCATCACCGAGCTTTGCAATCAACAAAGGCTGATAGATCAGCCTGCCTCGCGTGCCCTTCCCCACCTTTCCGAAAAGCGCTTCGATGGCATCGGGCTCCATGCGGATGCATCCGTGGCTCTGGAAATGATAGACGCTTGCAGGCGCAATCGTGCCGTGAATTCCATATCCGGCGATGCTGAGCCCCATCCAGTATCTTCCGAGCGGATTCTCCGGACCGGGGGGAATGCGGGTGATCACCGGCTTGCCTTCGCGTGCCATTTCAGCCTGGATCGATTTGGGAACGATCCAGGCCTTGTCCTTTTCGTGATCGACGATGGTGAATTCTCCGTCCGGAGTGGGCCAGGATGGCTTTCCGAGTCCGACCGGAGCGGCAAAAACCATTTTCCCCTCCTCGAAATGGAACAGCATGCGCTGGGGGAGATTGACCAGGATGCCGTTTTCCATTCCGGTCGGAACCACATGACGGTTGTCGATCGCAAGGCGCATCCCGGGAACCAGCCTGGCGTTATATTTCAATTTGTTCGAGCTCGCGATGAGCTTCGGGGATTCCCCGAATTTCGCGCCGATCGAAGTGAGGGTATCCCCTCTCTGCACCGCGTATTCGAAAACGCTTCCGGTGAGCATTCCTTCTGCAGCGCTCGCCCCGGCGGAAAAAATCATCATCAGGATCAGCAGGATTGCCGGCATGATAAAATCCGTACATGAAATATGGAAAAATTCATCCCTGGGATCTTTCCCCGAAAGATGCGATCGCAGTCCAGGAAACCCTGAGGCGCGAAGTCGTTCTTTCCTTCGAGGACAGACCGGTTGCCCGCATCGCCGGCATCGACGTCGGTTTCGACGGGGAATCCGTGTTCGCAGCCGTAGCGGTACTGGGTTTCCCCGGGCTCGACCTCGAAGAATACGCGATCTCCATGCTTCCTGCCACCTTCCCTTACGTTCCGGGACTGCTTTCCTTCCGGGAAGTGCCGGTGGTGCTCGATTCTCTGGAAACACTCGAAAAATTGCCGGATCTTCTGCTCTGCGACGGCCAGGGAATCGCCCATCCGCGACGACTCGGCATCGCAAGCCATCTCGGCCTCCTCACCGGGATTCCATCCATCGGAGTCGCAAAAACCCGCCTCGTCGGCACCCATAGTCCGGTTCCGGACGCAAGGGGAGCCTGGGTGCCGCTCATGGACCGGGGGGAAGTCATTGGGGCGGTGCTGAGAACGAGGTGCGGAGTGAAGCCGATCTATGTTTCTCCGGGCCACAAAATGGACCTGGAACATGCGATTTCCTTCACGATGGCGGCGACGACCCGATACCGTCTGCCCGAGACGACCAGATGGGCGCACCGCCTCGCTTCCAGAAAGCTCAAATCTTCCTAATCTGGCTCCTGTTCCGCAGCGATTCGGGCAAGATCCAGCAGACTCGCAGAACCGGTTTTCTGCATGACCCTGGAGCGATGGATCTCGACCGTCCGGTGGCTGATGCCGAGATGCCTTGCGATTTCCTTGTTGGAGCAGCCGGAAACGGCCAGCTTCATGACATCCCGTTCGCGATCGGTGAGATTTTCCAGCCTGGAAGAATTGAGGCGCGCCTGTTCCAGCTCCACGTGCCGGTGCTCATCCTGCTCGATCGCAGCCTCCACCCTTTCGAGCAACAGGTTCGCATTCACGGGCTTGGTGAGAAAATCGACTGCGCCTGCCTTGATGGCTCGAACCGTCATGGGAATATTCCCGTATGCGGAAAGAAAGATCACCGGAAGGCCGATCTCCCTCCTGATGAGCTCCTGCTGCAGGGTGGCACCGTCCATGAAAGGCATGTGCACGTCGAGAATCGCGCAGCCGCGCGAATGTTGCGAACAGGCCCCCAGAAATTCTTCCGGCGAGGAAAAGGAAACCGGTTCATAGCCTGCGATCGAGAGCAGCATGCCCACTGCATCGCGAACGGCGGCATCGTCGTCGACGACATACACCTTTTTCTTCATGTGGCGAGAGGAATGGTGAAGTGAAAGGTCGCGCCGCTGCCGAGCCCGGCTTCGAACCAGAGGTTTCCTTCCTGCGTCTCGATCAGGGAACGGCTGATGGCCAGCCCCATCCCGATCCCCTTCTGCTTCGTGGTATGAAAAGGCTCGAAGATCTTCCTGGTATCGGAAAGTCCCGGCCCGATGTCCTTCACCGAAACCTGGATCACCCCTTCGTCTGGATGCGCCCTAGCGCTGAGCGTGATCGACGGATGTTCCACCCCGGCTTCTTCCATGGCCTCCAGGCCGTTGTGGATGAGATTGACCAGCACCTTCTTGATATGGATCGGGCTGGCGAAAACGGGCGGAAGGTTTTCCTCGATCCTGAGCGCACAGTGGAAATTCGCTTCCCTGTCCGATCTCACGTACGACAGCGCATTCAGGATGATTTCCTTCAGATCGAACGCCTCGGACGCATGATCCCTGTCGTTCAGGAACTCCAGCATTTCGCGGATGGAATGACCGGCGCGCTCGGCCTGCTGCCCCGCGGATTCGAGGATCCTGGCGAGCCTGGCGCAATCTGAATTCCCTTCCTCGAGCATCCGGATCGCCGCGCCATTGTAGGCGGAAATGGCGAAAAGCGGCTGATTGAGTTCATGCGCGATGGCGGAAATGGTCTGGGTGACGACCTGCCATTTCTGCAATTCATCGAGCTCCCTGCGGCGATCGATGAGTTCCTTTTCCATTCTCTTCAATTCCGTGACATCCTGGATCGCGCCCATCGAACGCATCGCCAAGCCGTTTTCCCCGAACTCGATCCTGCGCTGTTCGGCCACATGCTTGATCCTCCCGTCCGGCATGCAAAGCCTGTGCGTGATCCCGTATGGCACGTTTTCCTCCAGGTGGCGGCGGTAAGCGAGAATCACCGCATCCCGGTCTTCGGGATGGATCATTTCGAAAAAGACATCGCAGGCAGGCGCGACCTCCTGGCCGTCCATTTCGAAAATCCTGAAGAGTTCTTCCGACCAGGAATGCCTGCCCGAGGCAATATCGAGCTCCCAGGAGCCGATCCTTGCATTCCTCTGCGCTTCCTTGCGCCGCAACTCGCTTTCCAGAAGTTCACTCTGGATGCGTTTGGACTCGGTGACATCCTCCGCCACCCCGGCGATCCTGTAGATCTGCCCGGACTTGTTCTTCACCGGGAAGGCGCGGTCCCGGATCCAGCGAATCTTTCCATCCGGATTCCGGATCCGGTATTCGACATTGTATTTCCCGGAAGATTGCAGGGCGACTTCCCGCATCACCCGCTCCCTGTCTTCCGGAATGATGTCCTCCATCCAGGAAGAAGGGGATTCGAGCAGGGTTTTGCAGGATCTTCCCCATACCCTTTCATAGGCGGGGCTGATATAGAGCATCTCGTGCTTGTCCGGGGTGGTCAGCCAGAACACTTCCTGAATGTTCTCCGCAAGCTGCCTGAAACGGCTTTCAGCCTCGTTGAAATGGAAAGTGGCGACGGTATATTCCTCTCCACCGGAATCGAGCCTGCAAAGGCTGATGCTGAGCGGAAGTTCCACCCCTTCACGGGTGATGGCGACGAACTCCAGGCCGCTGTCCATCGCGCGGCGCTTCCTTTGCCGTGCAAAACCGCAACGCTGCGCACGGTGGGCTTCCCGGTATCTTTCCGGGATCACCGATTCGATCGGCTTGAGGTGGAGTTCCTCAGCGGAGTAACCGAGCAGTTGCTCCGCAGGTTGATTGACAAGAACGATCCGGCCTTGCGAATCGACCACCAGCATGGCGTCCGGCGACATGCCGAAAAAAGAAAGGAAGCCGGTCTGCTCGAAAGGCATTGATCCTCACTCCACGAAAACCCACTCGGGATGCAACCACCCAATCCCTTCAAAGGGGAAACAATATGACAACCCGGACATTTTCGCAAGCAGATGCAATCTCACCTACGTGCTCGCACGTATTTCATCCCCTGCAATATCAGGGTTAATCTTTTCAAAAATCAATGCTCGACACGGGCTTAAATATAACTTGTTCATGGGGAGCTGATCAATGATTGATGATGCACATGAGAACGAAGAAGAGCAACGCGCGGAAGAACAGGATCCATTCTTCCACACGTTCGATGCGATGCAGATCTATATCGACAACATCCGCAAAAAGCCCCTTTTACAGTGCGACGAGGAACTGAACCTCGCAAGACGCGCCCGGAACGGGGATTTTTCTGCCCGCCAGAAAATGATCGAGCACAATCTCAGGCTGGTCGTGAAGGTGGCGAGGCATTATGCCAACCGCGGAGTGGCACTGCTCGACCTCATCGAGGAAGGCAATCTCGGCCTGATGCATGCCCTCGAAAAATACGACCCGGAACTCGGCTACCGCTTCTCGACCTACGCCACCTGGTGGATCAGGCAGAACATCGAACGCGCCATCATGAACCAGTCGAGAACCATCCGCCTGCCCGTGCATGTCGTCAAGGAAATCAATTCGGTGCTGAAGGCAAGGCATGAACTCGAAAACGAATCCGCCAGGGATTTTTCCGACGAAAAGGTGGCCGAGAAGCTCGGCATTCCTGTGGAAGACGTGCGATGGGCGCTGAAGCAGAACGAGCGCACGATTTCCCTCGATGCGCCGCTCGACATCGACCCCATGCTTTCGGTGGGCGAATCCATCCCGGACGAGCAGAACCCCCTCCCCGACGAACTGCTGGAAAACGCAAGAAGGGGGGAACTGGTGGAAAAATGGCTCGCGGATCTCAACGCGAGGCAGCGGAGCGTGATCGAGAAACGCTTCGGCTTTCACGGGGAAGAAACCATGACGCTCGAGGAAATCGCGAAAAGCATGGAACTCACCCGGGAAAGGATCCGGCAGATCCAGATCGAGGCCCTCGCGGTCCTCAGAAAGCAGTTCCAGAAGGAAGGAATCAGGAAGGAAATGCTGCTCTGACCGATGCCCGGTCATTCCGGCCGGGCAGTTTCATCCTCTTCTTCCGACCAAACATTTCCGCCTCACAACACATCATTTCAAAGTGTAATATAGTGTAATGCGGTGATTTTCCGGGCTGGACATGGGGTATCATTGCCCTCGAAAATCAACTTCGACATTCCGGCCATGTCATTACGATCCGCGCATCCTGGCCGATGCAGGGCGGCAGCCCGCATCGGCTTTCTGACCATCCTGCTTTTCACGACCCTTCCCTCGGAGGCGGCGAAACCCGCGCACCGCGCGATTCCGGTCACCGCAGCCACCGCTGCGAAGAAACCCATGCCGGTGTGGGTGGAAGCGCTCGGCACGGTGCTTCCGAAGCGCTATGTGAACCTGATGCCCAGAGTGGCCGGGCTGCTGCAGAGCATCAATTTCAGGGAAGGGGAAAAGGTCCGGGCCGGGCAGGTCGTCGCAACGATCGATCCCCGTCCTTTCCGCATCCAGGTCGACCAGGCGCAGGGGCAACTCGACCGCGACGCGGCCCAGCTCTCCGGGGCGCAGTCCGATCTTTCCCGTTACGAAACCCTGCTCACCCAGGATTCCATTTCCGCGCAGCAGGTATTCGATCAGCGCGCCCTGGTCTCGCAACTGAAGGGCACGGTCGATCTCGATCGGGCCGCCCTCGCCAATGCCAGACTGCAGCTCGAATGGACCCGGGTGGTTTCCCCGGTATCCGGGATCGCAGGGTTGCGCCAGGTCGATGCGGGCAACATGGTCGGAACCAACGGCACCATCGGCGGAGGGCTCACCGCGCTGGGCGGCACCGCCACCGCAACCCCTCCCCTCGTCACCATCGCCACCATCGAACCCATCCAGGTCACTTTTCCGGTCACCCAGCGCGACCTTCCCGGCGTGCTCGATCGCTACCGCAGCCATGCAGAACTCCCGGTGGAAGCCTGGAACCAGGGCAGGACGATCCTGCTCGACCGCGGCAAGGTGGTGGCGATCGACAACCAGATCGGCGTTTCGACCGGCACCGTGACGGTCAAGGCGGAATTCCTGAACCACAGGCAAAGACTCTTCCCCAACCAGTTCGTCAACGTCCGCCTGCTCCTGCAGACGATCGGCAGCGCCGTGGTCGTACCTTCTGCAGCGGTTGCGACCGGCGCACCAGGAAGCTATGTCTACGTGATCGGCAGGGATGAAAAGGTCTCGGTACGCAAAGTCATTGCGGGCGTATCAGATTCCGGGATGACCGAAATCACGGCAGGACTCGCGCCGGGAGAACGGGTCGTCACGGACGGTCTGGACGAGCTTCGCGAAGGCATCCAGGTGGAAGTCGTGACGCAGGGCGGGGTTCGCGGCTCGGGCAGAAAATGATGCAGGAAAATCTCGAGGAGCTTCCTGAAAAGGCGGAAGGAAGTCCTTCGCGCATCTTCATCCTGAGGCCGATCGCCACCACCTTGCTGATGGTGGCGGTGCTGCTCGCAGGCTTCGTCGGCTATTCGCTGCTGCCGCACTCCGCCCTTCCCGAAGTCGATTATCCGACGATCCAGGTCACCACGCTCTATCCTGGCGCAAGCCCAGACGTCATGACTTCCTCGGTCACCGCGCCGCTCGAACAGCAGTTCGGGCAGATGCCGGGGCTTTCCCAGATGTGGTCGGCAAGTTCAGGAGGCGCCTCGGTGGTGACCCTGCGCTTCGATCTCAAGCTGCCGCTCGATGTCGCGGAGCAGGAAGTGCAGGCGGCGATCAACAGCGCCACCACCTTCCTGCCTGTCGATCTGCCGATGCCGCCCATTTATGCGAAGGTCAATCCGGCCGATGCGCCCGTCCTCACGCTCGGCCTCACTTCCGACACGCTGCCGCTCACCGAACTTCAGGATGTGGCCGATACCCGCCTGGTGCAGAAACTCTCCCAGGTCAGCGGAGTCGGCCTCGTGACCCTGAGCGGAGGCCAGCGACCGGCGGTCCGGGTCAGGCTCGACCAGCGCAAGATCGCGGCGCTGGGAATGAGCCTCGCCGCGGTCCAGACCGCCATCACGGCAGCCAACGTCAACACCCCGAAGGGAAGCTTCGACGGAGCTTCCCGCTCCTTCACCATCAACGCGAACGACCAGCTCCAGTCCGCGCAGGATTACCGGGACCAGATCATTTCCTACAACAACGGCGCGCCGGTCCGTCTTTCCGACGTGGCGGAAGTGGAAAGGGCGCCTGAAAACGTCGATCTCGCCGCCTGGGTCGGAAAAAAGCCGGGCATCGTCATCAACGTGCAGCGGCAGCCCGGCGCGAACGTGATCGCGGTGGTGGACCGCATCCGCCAGATCCTGCCCTCCCTCGAAGCGAGCCTTCCCGGCGCTGCGAAGCTCACCGTGCTTTCAGACCGGACGGTGACCATCCGCGCGGCGATCTCGGATGTCCGCTTCGAGCTGCTGCTTTCGGTGGTGCTGGTGGTGCTGGTGATCTTCCTGTTCCTGAGGAGCGCGCGCGCCACCTTCATTCCCGCCATGGCGGTACCCCTTTCCCTGGTCGGCACTTTCGGGGTGATCTATCTCGCCGGATTTTCGGTCAACAACCTCACCCTGATGGCCCTCACCATCGCGACCGGATTCGTGGTCGACGATGCGATCGTCATGATCGAGAACATCGCACGCCATGTCGAGGAAGGGGAAGCCCCCCTTCAGGCTGCGCTCAAGGGCGCGAAACAGATCGGCTTCACCATCATTTCGCTCACCTTTTCGCTCATCGCAGTGCTGATCCCGCTGCTCTTCATGGGGGATGTCATCGGCCGCCTGTTCCGCGAATTCGCCATCACCCTCGCAATCTCCATCCTGATTTCCGCCGCGGTATCCCTGACCTTCACGCCCATGCTGAGCGCCCGGCTGCTGAAGAAGGAGCGGGAGGAAAGCGGGCTGCTTCTCCGCATCCGCAACGGCTTCGACCGACTCAACGAAGGATACGGCAAGGCCCTGGAATGGGTGCTGAAGCATGAAAAATGGACGCTTTCCGCTGCATTTTTCACCCTCGTGCTCACGGTCGCCCTGTATTTCCTGATCCCGAAAGGGTTCTTCCCCCAGGAGGACACCGGGCTGGTGCAGGCCACCACGCTCGCATCGCAGGGAATTTCCTTCGCCGACATGGCCAAAAAACAGCAGGCGCTCGCAAGGGCCCTCGTGACGGATCCCGCCGTCGAAAGCGTCTCCTCTTTCATCGGCGTGGACGGAACCAACACCACCCTCAACAGCGGCCGCATGCTGATTTCCCTGAAACCCCTCGGGCAGCGCGGCGAGCGGGTCGGCGCGGTGATGGAAAGATTGAGGAAGGAAGCTTCCGGGGTGGGCGGGATCGAGTCCTTCTTCCAGCCGGTTCAGGACCTCACCATCGACGATCTGGTGAGCCGCAATCCCTACCAGTTCAGCATCACTTCCGCCAATCCAGAAGAACTCGAAAAATGGAATGACATTCTGGTGAGCCGCTTGTCCGCCCTCCCGCAACTCAAGGAGGTGACGAGCGGCCTGCAAAATGAAGGACTGGTGGCCTATGTCGACATCGACCGGGATACTGCATCCAGGCTCGGCATCACCGCAGCGACCGTGGATGGCGCGCTCTACAGCGCATTCGGCCAGCGCCTGACTTCGACGATCTTCACCCAGTCCACCCAGTACCGGGTGGTGCTCGAAGTGGGGGCCAAGGATAGGGAAGGCATTGCAGGACTCGAATCCCTCTATCTGCCCACCGCAAGCGGCACTCCGGTCCCGCTCACCGAAGTGGCGCGGGTGGAGCAGCGGCACGGCCCGCTCGAAATCGACCATCTCGGACAGTTTCCCGCAGCGATGATTTCCTTCGGTCTCGCGCCCGGAGTTTCGATCGGAGAGGCGGTGGCGCAGATCCGCAAGGCGGAATCGGATCTCCCCCCTTCCGTGCAGAGCAGGATGCAGGGGGCTGCGGCCGCCTTCGAAGCCGCCCTTTCCAACCAGCTCTGGCTGCTCGTCGCCGCCGTCGCCACCATGTACATCGTGCTGGGCGTGCTCTATGAAAGCTTCGTGCACCCGATCACCATCCTTTCCACCCTTCCTTCTGCCGGGATCGGCGCATTGCTCGCCCTGATGCTCTCCGGAAACAGCCTCACCGTGATCGCCATCATCGGCATCATCCTGCTGATCGGCATCGTGCAGAAGAACGCAATCATGATGGTGGATTTCGCGCTCGACGCCGAGCGTCAGGAAGGGCTTGCGCCGCGCGATGCGATCCTGAAGGCGGCCAGGCTGCGTCTGCGGCCGATCCTGATGACCACCTTCGCCGCCCTGTTCGGCGCGATCCCCCTGGTGTTCGGCGGAGGAATGGGAGCGGAACTGCGCCAGCCGCTCGGCATCACCCTGGTCGGCGGACTGCTCTTCTCGCAGCTTCTGACCCTTTTCACCACGCCGGTGATCTATCTCGCATTCGACGAACTGGCTTCCCGCCTGCGCAAGGTCGCACGGGAAGGGGCGGGATGAACTTCTCAGCGATATTCATCCGCAGGCCGGTGGGCACGATTCTGCTCGCGCTCGCGGTGCTGCTCGCCGGCATGATCTCCTTCCGCATGCTTCCGGTCGCCCCCCTCCCCCAGGTGGATTTTCCGACCATCAGCGTGCAGGCGAGCCTTCCCGGCGCAGATCCGGACGTGATGGCCGCGACCGTCGCGACCCCGCTGGAGCGCTCCCTTGGCAGGATTGCCGGGATCACCGAAATGACTTCCTCGAGTTCGATCGGCTCGACCAACGTCATTCTGCAGTTCGACCTTTCCAAGAACATCAACGACGCGGCCCGCGAAGTGCAGGCGGCGATCAATGCCGCCCGCACGCTGCTTCCGACCGGAATGGTGGGCAATCCCACCTACCGCAAGGTCAATCCGGCGGATGCGCCGATCATGATCCTCTCGCTCACTTCGAAAAGCGCATCGCGCGGCCAGATGTACGATGCGGCTTCCACCATCCTCGCCCAGAAGATTTCCCAGCTCCCCGGCATCGGTCAGGTCATCGTGGGCGGAGCGGCCCTTCCCGCGGTGCGAGTCGATCTCGACATCGGCAGGCTCAATTCGCTCGGGCTGGGCGCAGAGCAGGTGAGACAGGCGATCGCCACGGAGAACGTCAATGCGCCCAAGGGCTACGTGGAGGAAGGGGGACGCCGCTGTCAAGTGCTCGCGAACGACCAGTTGACCCTGCCTGAACAGTACGACCGGATCGTGGTCGCCTACAAAAACGGAGTGCCGGTGCCGCTTCGCGAAGTGGCCAGGGTGAGCGAGGGATTGCAGAACGCTTACAACATGGGGCTCGCCAACGGGGAACCGTCGGTGCAGCTCATCATCTTCAGGCAGCCCGGAGCGAACATCATCGAGGCGGTGGACGCGATCAAGCGGCATCTTCCCGTGTTCGAAGCCTCGATCCCGCACTCCATCGTGGTTCACCTGATGTCCGACAGAACCATCACCATCCGCGCATCGCTTCGGGATTCGGAGGAAACCCTGATCCTTTCCGTGGCGCTGGTTTCGCTGGTGGTGTTCGTGTTCCTTCGCAACTGGCGCGCGACGCTGATTCCGGCGATCGCGGTGCCGATTTCTCTGGTCGGCACTTTCGCGGCCATGTACCTGCTGGGCTACAGCCTCGACAATCTTTCGCTGATGGCGCTCATCGTCGCCACCGGCTTCGTCGTGGACGATGCGGTGGTGGTGCTGGAAAACATCATGCGTCACCTGGAAAACGGCGAGGAGCCGATGCGCGCCGCGCTCCTGGGCGCTAAGGAAGTGGGCTTCACGGTATTGTCGATGAGCCTGTCCCTGATCGCCGTGTTTCTTCCCGTGCTGCTGATGGGCGGCATCATCGGCAGGCTTTTCAGGGAGTTTGCAGCCACGCTTTCGATGGCGATCCTCATCTCGCTCGTGGTCTCGCTCACGATCACCCCGATGCTCGCATCCCGGCTGCTCAAACCCCATTCCTCCCCCGGCCGCATCGCCCTCCTGGGAGAGCGGCTGTTTTCCGCCCTGCAGAACGGATACGGCAGGACGCTGACCTGGGCGCTCGATCACAACCGCATCATGATGGCGGTTTTCTTTTCCACCCTCGGCCTCAATTTTTATCTTTATCATGCGGTTCCGAAAGGATTCTTTCCGACCCAGGATACCGGCATGATGACCGGGAGCATCCTCGCCGATCAGGCGATCTCCTTCCAGGCCATGTCGAAAAAGCTGAAGGATGTCGTGGGCATCGTGCGGCGCGATCCGGCAGTGGCGAACGTGGTGGCATTCACGGGAGGGGGAAGCACCAACAACGGGTTCATCTTCGTCAGCCTGAAGCCGAGCACGGAACGTCCGGATGTCGGGGTCGTGACCGGAAGGCTGCGTCGCAAGCTTGCGAAGATCCCGGGCGCCCCGGTGTACATGGCGCCGATCCAGGATATCCGCGCCGGAGGAAGACCTTCTCCTGCGCTCTACCAGTACACGCTGCAAAGCGGAGACCTTGCCGAGCTGCGCCGCTGGGAGCCGAAGATCCTGCAGGCTTTTCGCGCAATTCCCGGCCTCGTCGACGTCAATACCGATCAGCAGAGCCGCGGGCAGCAGATCATACTCCAGATCGACCGGGATGCAGCGGCAAGATATGGAATCACCGTGAACACCATCGACCAGGTGCTGAACGACTCTTTCGGGCAGAGGCTGATTTCCACGATCTATGCCCCCCTCAACCAGTACCGGGTGGTGCTCGATGCGGAACCTGCCTATCGGCAGGATCCGGCCGGACTCGAGGACATCTATCTGATGAACGCATCCGGCGCGAGGGTTCCGCTTTCCGCGCTCGCCCGCTTCAATCGGGGAAACACGCCGCTTGCCGTGAATCACCAGGGGCTTTTCGCAGCGGCGACCATTTCCTTCAACCTCGCGCCCAATGTCTCGCTCGGGCAGGCGCAGCACCTCATCGACGTTTCCATGGCCAGAATCGGATTGCCAGGTACGGTCCGGGGCAGTTTTCAGGGAACCGCCAAGCTCTTCCAGGACACGCTGAAAAACCAGCCGCTCTTCATTTTCACCGCGATTTTCGTGATCTATATCGTGCTCGGCATGCTCTACGAAAGCACCATGCATCCGGTCACCATCCTGTCCACCCTGCCCTCGGCCGGAATCGGTGCGATCCTCGCGCTGATGCTGTTCCATGAGCCTTTCTCGATCATCGCGCTGATCGGTGTTTTCCTGCTGCTCGGCATCGTCAAGAAGAACGCCATCCTGATGGTGGATTTCGCCCTACAGGCGGAAAGGAAGGATTCCATCCCGCCCAGGGAAGCCATCCGGGAAGCCTGCCTGCTCCGCCTTCGCCCGATCCTGATGACCACGCTGGCCGCGCTCTTCACCGCATTGCCGCTCGCACTGGTGAGCGGCAACGGGGCGGAGCTGCGCCAGCCGCTCGGGGTCTCCATCGCGGGCGGGCTGATCGTGAGCCAGTTGCTCACGCTGTACACGACGCCGGTGATCTATCTGGAACTCGACAGGCTGCGCCTGCATCTTTCCAGGCGTTTCGGCATCGCCGGATCAAGAACGGGGTAATTGCAATGGGAAAGAACATGCGTCGCATCGCGGGCGTCCTCCTCACCTTCGCGCTTTCCGCCTGCGCGGTGGGGCCCGACTACAAAAGGCCGGATGCGGTGATTTCCGCGCGCTACAAGGAAGACCGCGGCTGGGTGAGCACCCGGGGGGTTACGAAGCCGCCGCAAGGCAAGTGGTGGAGGATTTATTCGGATCCGGTCCTCGACGGGCTGGAGGAGAAAGTGGAAAAGGCCAACCAGAGCCTCCTCGCTTCCTATTATGCCTGGCAGCAAGCCATTTCCCTCACCGACTTTGCCAGGGCGGCGGAATTTCCCACCGTCGGAGTGGGCGCTGCGACCAGCATCACCTCTTCGGCCAGCCCGGTCTACGGGGGAGGCTCGGTCACGATTTCCGGAAAAACGGTGAGCTTCAGCGCAAGCTGGGCGCCCGATTTCTGGGGAAAAATCCGCAGGCAGGTCGAATCGGACCGGGCAAGCGCAGAAGCGAGCCTCGACAATCTCCTTTTTGCGCGCCTCAGCCTGCAATCCACGCTCGCCCAGGACTATTTCCAGATCCGCCAACTGGACATGCAGATTTCCCTTGCCGGAGAAAACGTCGCGGCCTACCGGAAATCCGTGGAAATGACCCGGAACCGCTATGTCGCGGGGGTGGCCACCCGGGCGGATGTCGCGCTCGCAAATTCCCAGCTCGCTGCGGCGAAAGTGCAGGCGGTCTCCTTCGGGGTGCAGCGCGCGCAGTTCGAACATGCCATCGCGGTGCTGATCGGGGTGCCGCCCGCCGAGTTCGGCCTCGCTGTGCAAAATGGGATTGCCGAACCCGAGCCGATTCCGGCCGGACTTCCTTCCGAACTGTTGCTGAGGCGTCCCGATGTCGCAGCAGCCGAGCGACAGATGGCCGCGGCCAATGCCCAGATCGGCGTGGCCGAATCCGCCTATTTCCCCTCCCTCACCATCACCGGGCAGCGCGGATGGCGCAGCACCGCTTTCGCCAATCTTTTCTCCTCGCCCAACCTGTTCTGGTCGGTCGGCCCATCGATTGCGGAAACGCTTTTCGATGCCGGCGCGAGAAGCGCACAGCTTGCGCAAAGCCGCGCAGCCTACCGTCAGGCGGTGGCGCAATACCGCCAGACCGGACTCCAGGCCCTGCAACAGGTCGAAGACCAGTTGGCCGCGCTTTCCATCCTCTCCGACGAGAATCGCCTGCAGAAGGATGCCGT
>JABEVD010000100.1 GCA_013044025.1 Burkholderiales bacterium | reverse complement strand
GAAAATTTGCATAATCCGGAAATCTGGAGTAAATTTTTCTGTAGCGATTTTCAAGTAGCGTAGTTGCTGTCGGATTTTCTTTCGCCCGGTTGTCCGGTTTGACTGCTTTTCTTACTTCCGCCTTCTTGAGTATCGCCCAGCAGGGGCAATTTCCCCGTTGATTTCATTGTTTCAAGGATTCAAGACATGGCAACAGGTACTGTAAAGTGGTTCAACGATACCAAGGGCTTCGGTTTCATCACCCCGGACGGCGGCGGCGATGACGTTTTCGCCCATTTTTCGGCGATCGAAGGCTCGGGCTTCAAGAGTCTGCAGGAAAACCAGAGGGTGACCTTCGAGATCACCACCGGCCCCAAGGGCAAGCAGGCCACGAACATTCGCCCGGCATAAGCGCCTGCGACCGTTCGGCACCCGAGAAAAGCCCGGAAATTTCCGGGCTTTTCTCATGGTGCGACGAACAAAATGAACTCCGAACCGAAGGTGGTGGTCCAATGAATGTCGAATCATGTGAAAGGCAGAAAAAATGAAAAAGATGCTCGCAATTTCGATCGTATCCCTCTTCGCAATCGCATCGGTTCCGGCCCATGCGGATGTCACGGGAGGAGGACTTCTCGGCGCAATCGCAGGAGGCCTTCTCGGTTCACAGGTGGGGCAGGGCAATGGCAGGGTCGCCGCTTCTGCGCTCGGTGCCGTTCTCGGCTACAATGCAGGGCAATCCTACTCGCAGCCCTATTACGCGCCGCCGCAGCAGGCGTATGCGCCGCCTCCGCAGCCTTATTACGCGCCGCCTCAACCCTATTACGCCCCTCCGCAATCGTATTATCCGCCTCAACCGCCGGTGTATTACGCTCCGGAAGGCGAGGGCGACGACGACTGATCGCCTGGTTGCGTAATCCGGGAAAAAAGCCCTGCGGGGCTTTTTTTGTTTTTTAAAATGCATTCCGCGTACATTTTTCTTGACAGGAATTGTTCTTCGTCATAATATTCGAACTGAAATGTATCAACTCCTGATATATTTTGGTTTGATGCGGCGAAAGGCTCCCTTCCTCTAGCCGCTGTCGCTTCCGAGGGGGACCCCCTCCCCCTCTTTTTTTCGGGATCGGACAATGCCAAAAACGGATGAAGAAGGATATCTGGTCGAACCTCAGGACTGGAACGAGGAAGTCGCAGTCGAATTCGCGAAACACGAGGGAATTTCACTCACCGAAGAACACTGGAGCGCGATTCGCTTCATGCGGGAATTCTATGCGGAGCATCAGGTCGCGCCCGATGCCCGTTTCGTCATCAGGCATCTCGGTCAGCACCGCAACCGGCTTTTCGAGCTTTTTCCCTACGGATATGTCAAGCAGGCCTGCAAGATTGCAGGAATGAAGCGTCCTCGCGCATGGAGCACCGGCTGATTTCATGATCGACGGAGCACGCTACTCGCGGATACTGCCCGCAGCGCAATTCTATTTGCTCAATTTTACTCTGGGGATCGGTCATTTCCTGGTGCTGCTCAATGCTGGCGCCTATCTTCCCATGCTTCCCTATGTTGCGGGTACGATGGGGGAGGGGATTCCCTATGTGGTTTGGGGGCAGAGCGATTATTTCACTGCGATGGGGGCTGCGTTCCTGATCGCCCGTCCGCTCATGAAGCGTTTCGGTCCGAAAAATGTGGCGATCTCCGCCTATCTTGCATTTTCGGTGGCAAGCCTTGCCGCCCTGCTCACCATCCATTCCTTTCCTGTCTATACCTCGGTGCGTGTGCTTCAGGGATTTTCGGCGGGCCTCAGCATCATTCCTTCCTTCTTCCTGCTCCTCGAATACTACAGGCAGGACAAGCAGCATGTCGCCTCTTCCCTGTGGGGACTTGCCGTATTCGTTCCCTTCTCGGTCGGTCCTGTGCTCGGAGGCTGGCTCGCCTACAGGATGGGGGACTGGAGGCTGCTTTTCGTTTTTTCCTTTCTGCTTGCGCTCTCCGTGGCGGGCATCCTCTGGGCTTTGCTCGCAGACTGGGAGGACGAGACCGATCCTTCCTTCTCCCTGAGAAGGCCGGTGAAGGCCTTCCTGTTCCTGGTCACTTCCGCATTGCTGCTCCAGGAATATTTCGACGTGGGATTGCTCAGCGATCTTTCCAGTCGTTTCAGGGAACTATGGTGGCTCCTGTTCGCCTGCGCCATTTTCGCCTGGCTTTTCTGGACGGAAAACAGCAGGTTCAGGCTCGTCAATTTCTCGCTATTCTCCAAACCGAATTTCGCCTCCGGCATGCTGCTGCTCTGCCTGGCATTCATGATGGTGCAGGGCGCGATCGTCCAATACATCATCCGGATCCAGGTCGTGGAAGGCTACACCGCCTGGCATGTCGGGTTGCTGTTTTTGCCTCTTTTCCTGTTTTCCAAGCCGCTCAGCATCTTCGTCCAGCACAGGATCGGCAAGGGAATGGATCCGCGCATACCAGCCTTCCTTTCGATCCTGATGCTGGCGGGCTGCTTTTTCTGGATTTCCGAATATGTTCGTCCTGCGACCTGGGAAAAGCTGCTTCCCCCGCAATTCCTCATGGGCGCTGCCCTGGGCCTCTTTTTCGCCTCCATGACCGCGATTTCCCTCGCCCATGTGCCGAAAGGGGATCTGCTGCATGGAGTCGATCTGCTCAACACCGCCAGAAATCTTTGCGCAGGGCTGGCCATCACCTTTTCGGACATCGGCTGGGATCGCCTTTCAGACTATGAACTCGATCGCATCGCATTTCAGCAGGACGCCAATGCGGCGAAGCTTCTGGAGTTCGCGCCTCATCTTGTCCATCAGAGGCTCGATCTCGAGGCGCAACTGGTCACCTTCAACGATTTTTTTCGCATCCTGTCCATCGGTCTGTTCGTCCTCGCCGTCGCGGTCTGGCTGCTCAGCCCTGCGGTCAGCAAGGATCCGGACATGGCCATCGTCGAAAATCTCGGGGAGGAACCTTGAAAGCGTTATTTCTCTTCCTGCTGGTCCTTCTTTCCGGATGCGCTCCTTCCATCCGGCAGGGGCCGGCTTTGTCCGAGCGCATCGCAATGCCCGCATCCGGTCCGATTCACGGCTTGAAAAGGGGGGCAGCCCTTCCGCAAAATTGGTGGGAAGGGTTTCGCGATCCTGAACTGGACGATCTGGTGAAGATTGCGCTTGCGAACAATCCTTCCCTTTCCGAAGCGAAGGAAAGATTGAACAGGGCGAAGGCGATCGTGACCGAGACAGGCGCATACCGCTATCCGCATCTGGGAAGCGTGGGCAGGATCTCCAGGCAGCGGCTTTCCCTGAACGGCAACCACACCATCTACAACGGAAAAACCGCGACGATCTTCGATCTTTTCCCGGTTTCGATCGATTACGACCTCGATCTCTGGGGCAGGGAAGAGGAGATCTCGGCAGCCAGTCGTGCTTCGGAAATGACGGCCCTGGCCGGATACAGGCAGGGCGCGCTGATGTTGAGTTCTGCAGTGATCCGGGCCTATTTTTCCCTGGTTGCGGCGAACCAGTCGATCGAAATCATGCAAGGAATCGTCGCCCTTTCCGGGCAGGAGGCTGCGCTTTACCGGGCTGCGCAGGATGCGGGGGTCTCTCCGGCCACCCCTTCGGTTTCTGCTGACGCCAGGGTCCACGAGGAAATGGAAAAGCTCTCCCTGCTGAAGAAAAATGCGGAATCGCTGCGCTACGCGCTGCTCGAACTTCTCGGGAAACAGCCCGGGGATGCGCTTGCCATTTTCGCCAGGCTTCCTCTTCCCGAGCATTTCGAAATTCCGGAGAAAATCGGACTGGAAGTTGTCTCGCAGCGTCCGGACGTGCAGTCCGCGCTGTGGAACGTCAAGGCCGGACGTCATCTCGAAAAAGCGGCGAGGGACGCATTCTATCCGAACGTGAACCTCTTCGCGCTCACCGGGCTCAACAGCATCGGCCTGCAAACCCTGCTCGGACCGGGCGCTTCGACCTATGCTTTCGGGCCCGCGATCAGCCTGCCCATATTCGAAGGAGGTGCGCTTCGTGGCAGGCTCGCCCAGCGCGAAAGCGAATATGCCATGGCGGTGCAGGAATACAACCGCACCCTGCTTCACGCAGCCAGGCAGATCGCGGAAGCGCTTTCCGGCATGAAGCACAGCAGGACGAGGCTGGAGGAAGGGTCGGCTGCGCTCGATCTGAAAGACCGGAAGGAGAAAATTGCGAGATCGGGATACGACTCCGGCATCACCGGGAAGCTTCCCTATCTCGAAGCGAGAATCGAAATGGATCGTGAAAGGTTGAATCACATGGAGGAAAGCCTGGACTGGCTGAACAGCCTCACCAATGTCGCAACCGCCCTCGGAGGCGGATTCGGAAAGTGGCCGTCATGAAGCAAAAAGCCGTCATTCACTCCAGGGTCAGGCACCACAGGTTGAAATGGGTGCTGGCCCTGATTCTGGTTGCTGCAGCGATTTCCTGGTGGGTCCTTTTCATGGGGGACGAGGTGGAAAGCGAGGATGCCTATGTTGCCGGAAACATCGTGCCCATCCGCGCGCTGGTTCCCGGGATCGTTTCGAAAGTCTCTGTGGACGACAGTATGCAGGTCCGTTCCGGGCAGAAGCTGATCGAGGAGGAAAAGAATCTTGCCAGCGCGAAGCTGGAGAAGGCGGCTGCCGTGCTTGCAGATGCGGTGCGCAACACCAGGAGCCGTTTCGCCCAGGTCGACGGGGAAACCGAGGAAGTCGCAGCGCTCGAAGCCGAAAGAAAGAGGCTCGCCGAAGACCTCGATCGCTACCTGAAGGCATCCGAAAGCGGCGCTGTTTCTTCCCAGCAGGTCTCTGATACCCGAGCCGGGATAAACGTGCTCGACAGGAAAATCGCGGCGAGAAAGGCCCTGCTCGCCAAGGCGCGCGCGCTGGTTTCCGGCACCACGGTCGAAAACAATCCCCAGGTCATGAAGGCTCGCGCAGAATATGTCGAATCCTACATCGCCTGTCGGCGTTCCAGCATTTTT
>JABEVD010000099.1 GCA_013044025.1 Burkholderiales bacterium | reverse complement strand
GCAGATCGTGGTTCGGGACGGCAAGGGATTCAAGGACAGGGTCACGATGTTGCCGGATAGCCTCGTGGAAAAACTGAAGTCCCACATGATCTACACGCATGTTCTCAACAAGGGAGGGAAGGGCGTGAGGAGTCCGCTCGATTCGCTGTAGTGTAGGCAGTGAATGATGAGGTGATTGTATTGCGGAACTGTCGGCTTGCGGCGTGGGATGAGCGGTTGCATTTCAAGGTTTGATCGGATAGATCCAGACAGTAACTGCCGGACCCATATCCGCTCCGCGGCAAATCACCGGCTCGCGTCAATGCAATGATTGCAGAAATGGACTTGTGTGGTTGAAGAAGGATTTCATCTGGTCCGGATCAGCCAGGCGAGCAGCACTCCTGCGAAAATGACGAGGAGGGCGAGCAGACGGTTGCGGTTCTTTTGCAGTTCGATCAGGGTCCTGAGATCCGCATTCAGCGGCTCCAGCCTGTTCTCGTGGAGCGCCATGTGGATGAGGCGCGGAATCTGCGGCAACGTCGTCCCCCAGTTGGGGGCCTCTGTTTTCAGGGTGTTCAGGAAACCTCTCCATCCCACCTGTTCGGACATCCATCTCTCCAGGAACGGCTTCGCGGTCTTCCACAGATCGAGGTCGGGATCGAGCTGTCTTCCCAGTCCTTCGATGTTGAGCAGCGTCTTTTGCAGCAATACGAGCTGCGGCTGGATTTCGACATTGAAGCGGCGCGAAGTCTGAAAAAGACTCAGCAGCACCTTGCCGAAAGAAATTTCCTTGAGCGGCCGGTCGAAGATCGGCTCGCAAACCGCGCGGATCGCCGCCTCGAATTCGTCCACCCGGGTGTTTTTCGGCGCCCAACCCGCCTCGATATGCGCGATCGCCACCCTCCTGTAATCGCGCTGGAAGAAAGCGAGAAAATTCTGCGCGAGGTAATTCTTGTCCTCGTCGGTGAGTGTGCCCATGATGCCGAAATCGAGCGCGATGTATTGGCCCTGGGAAGAGACGAAGATGTTCCCGGGGTGCATGTCCGCATGGAAAAATCCGTCCCTGAAAACCTGGGTGAAAAAGATTTCCACGCCCATGCTGGCGAGCCGGTGCACGTCGATGCCGAGTTCCTTGAGGAGATCGACCTTGCTGATCGGGGTGCCCGTCATGCGCTGCATCACCATCACCGAAGTGGAGCAGTAATCCCAGTACACTTCGGGGACGATGAGGATGGGGGAGGCGTTGAAGTTGCGCCTGAGCTGGCTCGCGCTCGCAGCTTCCCGCATCAGGTCGAGTTCGTCGTAGAGGTGCTTGGAAAACTCCGCGACCACTTCGCGGGGTTTCAGCCTCTTGCCGTCCGCCCATAGCGTCTCGATGATCCCCGCTGCGATGTCCATCAGCGCGGTGTCGTTGGCGATGATTCCCTTCATCTGCGGCCTGAGGATCTTGACCGCGACTTCCTTGCCGTCGGGAAGGGTGGCGAAGTGAACCTGGGCGATCGAGGCGCTGGCGATCGGAGTCGGGTCGAAGGAGCCGAACACCTCGTTCCAGGGTTTTCCGTAGGCTTTTTCGATTTCCCTGAGCGCGATTTCCGAGGAAAAAGGCGGAACCTTGTCCTGGAGCCTGGCGAGTTCGTCTGCGAGATCCTGGGGAAGCAGGTCGCGGCGGGTGGAGAGCGCCTGGCCGAATTTGACGAAAATGGGACCGAGGCGTTCGAGCGCCATCCTCAGCCGCTCCGCTCGCGGCGTGGAAAGGTTGCGGAAGAAAAAGACGCGGTTGACGAATTTTCGCAACAGGCTTGCTTCAGGATGGGCGAGGATGAATTCGTCCAGTCCGTAGATGAAGCTGATGTGGAAGATCTTGATGAGGCGAAGGATTTTCAAGCGTTTTCCAGTCTTTCCATCCTTTTTTCGAGGCGTTCCAGGTCGTCACGGATCCTGTCCACCTCGTCGATGTAATGGAGTATGTCCAGCCTTCCGGCAAGAATCGGCCGCTCTTCCGTCCAGTATTCGACCAGATTTTCCGCGAGATTCCGGCAGGCTTCCTTCTGCCAGGAAACGAAGGAGCTGGCGGCCTGCGCGATCCTGTGCGCGACGACGTCGCCGGTGAATTTTCCGAGGTCTTCCTCGAAATCCCATCTCAGGTGGTTGAACAGCAGGTTGAGCGCCTTCGCGAATTCGATGTCCCCCGAAAGCTCTACTTCCGGGATTTCGCCCGCTGCGGCCCTGGCAAGCGCAAGGGGACTCGCCTTGATTCTGGTTTCCGGCGCATCGGTCGATTCTTCCACCAGCCCGTCCGGGAGCACCTTCAGATCGAAGTCGAATGGCGGTACGGAAAGCCTCGCCGATTTGCCCGCGTGCGGCAGGAGCGAATTTCTCGCCCAGGATTCCGCCGCGAGCAAATGGTTGACGACGAGAACGAAAGGCCGGTTCAGCATCAGAACTTGTAGCCCGTATGCAGCGCGACGATTCCTGCGCTCAGGTTGTAGTAGTCCACTTTCTCGAACCCGGCATCGTTCATCATCTGTTTCAGCTCTTCCTGGGAAGGATGCATGCGGATCGACTCTGCGAGATACCGGTAGCTTTCCGCATCGTTCGCGACGATCCTGCCCATGGCGGGAAGCAGCTTGAATGAATACAGGTCGTAGACGGGCTGGAGCGGCTTCCAGACTTTGGAAAATTCGAGCACGAGCAGTTTTCCTCCGGGACGCAGCACCCGGAACATTTCCTTCAGGGCGATATCCTTGTGGGTCATGTTCCTGAGGCCGAATGCGACCGTCACGCAGTCGAAATAATCCGAAGCGAAGGGAATCTTCTCCGCATCGCACTGCACTGCGCTCACCCGGTGCCCGCCATCGAGCATCCTGTCGCGACCCCTCGAGAGCATCTCGTAATTGATGTCGGTGAGCAGAACCCTTCCTTCAGGCCCCACCTTTTCGGCGAATCTCAGGCTGAGGTCGGCCGTGCCGCCTGCGATGTCGAGCACGCGCGAACCGCGCTTCACCCCGCTCACCTCGATCGTGAAATGCTTCCAGATGCGGTGCAGTCCGCCGGACATCAGATCGTTCATGATGTCGTAATTTCCGGCGACCGAATCGAAAACGCCGCGAACTTTCGAAGCCTTCTCGTTCTCTTCGACCGTCTGGTATCCGAAATGCGTGGTATTTTTCATGAAGAGGCCTCCCTGCCGGCGCCGGCCGCCTGCAGCCGGTCGAGATAATCCTGCCAGAGGGCTTCCTGGCGTTTTCCATAATCGAAAAAGAGATCCCAGGAATAGATCCCCGTATCGTGTCCGTCCGAGAAGGCGAGGCGCAATGCGTAATTTCCGACCGGCTCGATGTCCTCGATGTCGACTTCCTTTTTGCCGGTCTGCAGCACTTCCTGCCCCGGGCCATGTCCCCTCACTTCCGCGGAGGGAGAATAAACCCTCAGGAATTCGAAAGGATAGGAAAATTGGCTGCCGTCGGAAAAGCTGATTTCCAGCCTCTTCGATTTCTTGTGCAGCTTGATTTCAGTGGGCGTAGGCGTGTTCCTGTCGAGTCCTGCCATGACGTTCCTTGATTCGGCTTGATCCTATATCATAAACCACACCAAGGGAAACTCAAACCTGTCACATTCCCGTAATACTTGCAACATAACATTGCAGATCAAAATTCGAGAGGTAACGAAATGGCCGCAACCATCCTTGTCGTGGAAGACGAACCCGCCATTCAGGAGCTGATTTCCTACAACCTGGAGCTTGCGGGCCATCATGTAGTATGTGCGGAGACCGGGGAGCAGGCTTTCTCTCTCATCCAGGGTGAGCTTCCCGATCTGGTCCTGCTGGACTGGATGTTGCCCGGCGCCAGCGGGATCGACGTGGCGAGGAGGCTCAGGGGGAACGAGCGGACCAGGCAGATTCCCATCATCATGCTCACCGCGAGGACCGACGAAAGGGACAAGCTGCTCGGGCTCGATACCGGCGCGGACGACTACATCACCAAGCCTTTCTCTCCCCGCGAGCTGATCGCGAGGATCAAGGCGGTGCTGAGGAGGCGCGCGCCGCAGATGACCGACGACCTGGTGGTCATGGGGGAACTGAAGCTCGATCCGGTATCGCACCGCGTCACCGGTTGCGGGAAGCCGATCGATCTCGGTCCCACCGAATTTCGCCTGCTGCATTTCCTGATGACTCATCCCGGCAGGGTCCATTCCAGGGTTCAGTTTCTCGACCAGATCTGGGGGGATCATGTTTTCGTCGAGGAAAGAACGGTCGACGTGCACATCAGGAGGCTGCGCAAGGCACTGGAAAGCTGCGGCCTCGAATCCATGATCCAGACCGTGCGGGGAGCCGGTTACAGAATGTCAGTGGACTGAAATGCCGCGCTTCTGGTTACGCATCATCCCGCAACTGCTGTTTGCGGGCGGGGTCGCGCTTCTGATCTGGGCCGCAGACGATGCGGTCGCGGCGCTCGCTTTCCTGGTGGCCTGTCTGCTGATTCCCTATGTCAGGATGAACCAGAAACTCGATCTGGTCGACGAATGGCTCGACTCTCCCGGAGTGGAAAATGTCCCGGAAGGCAACGGAGTCTGGGGAGGGGTTTATTCCAGGCTGAGGAGAATGGTCCGGGAATTCAGGGAGGAGCGGCACAATATCGAATCCCAGTTCCAGGATCTGCAGGAGGCGATTGCTGCGCTTCCGGACGCCATCGTGATCCTGGATGCGGGAGATCACATCGAGTCCTGCAATCCGATGGCCGAGGAATATTTCGGGCTCGACAAGAACCGGGACATCGGCCAGCAGATTTCCTACCTGATCCGCCAGCCGCAATTCGTGGGGTATCTCTCCGAACAGGCGACCAATTTCGAGCATCCCTGCGTGCTGAAGCTCGCCGGAGAAAGAATCCTTTCCATCCAGCTCATCCCTTATTCGGAGCGGAAAAAGCTGCTGCTCGCCAGGGACATCACCAGGCTCGAGAATGTGGAAAGGATGAGGAGGGATTTCGTCGCCAATGTTTCGCATGAGCTCAGGACGCCGCTCACGGTGGTGAGCGGATTCCTGGAGACGATTTCCGACATGGATGGTGCGCCCGATCCGGCGATGCTGAAGAGATCGCTGATGCTGATGACCGGGCAGGCGGACAGGATGAAGCGCCTGATCGAGGATCTGCTGACGCTTTCCCGTCTGGAAAATGCCGAAAACGTGCTGGTCGAAGAAGATGTCAACGTGAAGCTGCTCCTGAAGCAGATCCAGCAGGATGCATTGAGTCTCAGCGCTTCGAATCACGTGATCGAGCTCGATATCGACACCGAAGCTGGATTGCGCGGCAGCGCAGACGAGTTGAGGAGCGGTTTCGGCAACCTCGTGAGCAATGCGGTCCGCTATACGCCGAAGGGCGGCAAAATTTCCATCACCTGGAAGATGGAAGGGAAAAACGCGGTGTTTTCGGTGAAGGACAGCGGCATCGGCATCGAGCCGGAACATATTCCGAGACTCACGGAGCGTTTCTATCGGGTCGACAAGAGCCGCTCCAGGGGAACGGGCGGAACAGGGCTCGGCCTTGCGATCGTGAAGCATGTCCTGAATCGCCATCATGGCAGGCTCGAAGTCACCAGCCAGATCGGAAAGGGCAGCGTTTTCAGGGCGATTTTCCCTGCTTCCATGGTGATTGCGGAAATTCCTGAAACAGCCGCATTCCGGTAGAATTGCAATCCGGTTCCGAAGTTTCGACAAGGATTGCAGATGTTCAACAAGGGATTCATGCCGAGGACGCTTCCCGCCCTCGGCGCTCTGATATGCGCGGGACTTTTGTCCGCAGCCTACTATTTCCAGTTCGCAAGGCATCTCGAACCCTGCCCGCTTTGCATTTTCCAGAGGCTTTTCTATCTTGCGGCAGGATTGGTGTTCCTGGTCGCAGCGATCCACAACCGGGCAAGGATTATCTACGGAATCCTTTCCGGAATCTTCAGCCTGGGCGGGGCGGCGGTTGCGACGCGGCAGGTCTGGCTGCAACACCTTCCCGCTGACCAGGTTCCGGAATGCGGCCCGGGACTCAATTACATGCTGGAGGGATTTCCGATCGGCAAGACGTTGCGCATGGTGCTGCGCGGCTCAGGAGAATGCGCGAAGGTGGACTGGAGGTTTCTCGGGTTCAGCATGGCCGAATGGTCGCTCGCAGCCTTCTTCTTTCTATTCATCCTGGCGATTTTGATCGCAAGAAGCAGAAAATGAACGACATTCTGAAGAAGATCCTTGCCGTCAAGGCGGAGGAAATCGAATCCGGAAAGAGCTTTCGGCCGGAAATCCGCAAGGAAGCGGAAGGCGCGCCTTCCTGCAGGGGATTTCACGATGCGATGATGCGCAAAATTGCGCAAGGCCGGTCCGCGGTGATCGCGGAAATCAAGCGGGCCAGCCCCAGTCGCGGCATCATTCGCGAAAATTTCCATCCCGCAGAAATCGCAGCGAGTTATGCGGAAAATGGGGCTGCCTGCCTTTCCGTCCTCACCGACAGGCAGTTTTTCCAGGGATCTCCCGAATATCTCGCCCAGGCGAGAAGCGCATGCTCGCTCCCGGTGATCCGCAAGGATTTCATCGTCGATCCTTTCCAGGTTTACGAAGCGAGGGCGATGGGCGCGGACTGCATCCTGCTCATCGTCGCGGCCCTGGATAAAGCGAAGCTGCTGGAACTGGAAGCGCTCGCCATGGAACTCGGCATGGATGTCCTCGTCGAGGTGCATGACAGATTCGAGCTCGATGTGGCGCTCGGGATGAAGACGGCGCTGCTCGGCATCAACAATCGCAACCTGAGAACTTTCGAGGTCAGCCTGGAAAACACGCTGAATCTCCTTGAGCATATTCCGTCCGGAAAGATCGTCGTCACCGAAAGCGGAATTCTCGGTCGGGAGGATGTGGCCCTGATGCGGCAAAACGGGGTGAACGCCTTCCTGGTCGGGGAAGCTTTCATGAGAGCGGCAGATCCCGGCCTGGAGCTGGCAAGACTGTTCGCGCCAACCATATAATTCAATCATTGCATTTCCGATCATGGCCCTACTTGAACTCCGCAACATTGAACGGCATTTCGGCGATTTCGCCGCAGTCAACGGCGTGAGCATGAATATCGAGCAGGGAGAATTCTTCACCCTGCTCGGACCATCCGGATGCGGCAAGACCACCTTGCTCAGGATGATCGCGGGTTTCGATTCTCCCCAGTCCGGGGAAATTCTGCTCGACGGAAAGGACCTGGTTTCGATCCCGCCGGAGAAGCGCCCGATCCATACCGTTTTCCAGAGCTATGCCCTTTTTCCGCACATGACGGTGGCACAGAACATCGCCTTCCCGCTCAGGATGAAAAAGGTTTCGAAAGAGGAAATCTCGAAGCGCGTTGCCGAAGCGCTGAAAAGCGTCCGTCTCGGAGACCGCGGAGGACGCTATCCGGGGGAGCTTTCCGGAGGCCAGCGGCAGCGAGTCGCGCTCGCTCGCGCGCTCATCAACCGGCCGAGACTGTTGCTGCTCGACGAGCCGCTTGCAGCCCTGGACATGAAATTGCGCGAGCAGATGCAGCTCGAACTCATCAATCTGCAAAAGGAAGTCGGCATCACCTTCATCTATGTGACGCACGATCAGACCGAGGCGCTTGCGCTCTCGCACCGGATCGCCGTGATGAACAAGGGAAGGGTCGAGCAACTGGATGAGCCTTCGAACATCTACGATCACCCGAAAAACCGCTTCGTTGCCGACTTCATCGGCACCTGCAACCTGCTTCCCGCAGCGGTTTCCGTGACCGGCGAGGAAAAAATGGTGATCGAAATCGAAGGGCTGGGGGATGTCGCAGCGAAAAACCCCGGAAGAGCTCATGGCTCGGGCACGCTCGCGCTCAGGCCGGAAAAGATCAGGATCGCGCAGAAGCTCGAACCGGGGATCGAGGAAAATCATTTCAGGGGGACCGTGCACGATTTTCTCTACATGGGGGATGTGACGGTCTACATCGTGGAAGTGGGGGATGGGGTGCACATCGAGGCGCTCCTTCCCAATTCTGCCGCAGGCAGGCCGAGGATCCTTGCGGCCGGCGACCCTGTGGAGATTTCCTGGAGATATGACGCCGGGACTTTTCTCAATGAATAGCCGGATCGCGAAATGGCTGATCAGCGGCCCGCCGTCGCTTTATCTCCTGGTCTTTTTCGTCATTCCCACCCTGATCATGGTGCTCGCTTCCTTTCGCTATGCGGGGGAATACGGGGGGCTCGCTCCGATTCTGCTGCACGATGCGAATGGCGCTCATCTCAATCTGACGCTGGAGAGCTATCAGGAATATTTCTCGGACTTCATCTATACGTGGCTTCTTCTCAAGACCGTCCTTTACGCGCTGGTCACCACTTTTTTCTGCCTGGTGATGGCCTATCCTCTCGCGCTCCTCATCGCGAGAAGCGAGAAAAAGCGCAGGGATCTTCTCATCCTGCTGGTGATCCTGCCCTTCTGGAGCAATTTCCTGATAAGAATCTATGCCTGGATGATCATTCTGGGGCCGCAATCGGCGTTCACGGTGGGGCTGAACGATCTGCTTTCGCTGCTCGGAATGGGCCCGGTGCGAATGCTGTTCACACCCTTCGCAGTGGTGCTCTGCCTGATCTACGTGCAATTGCCCTTCATGGTCCTTCCCCTTTATGCCAATCTGGAAAAGCATGACCCCGCGCTGCTCGATGCCGCGCAGGATCTCGGCGCGAACGGCTGGCAGCGCTTCTGGAAGGTCACCTTCCCGCTTTCTCTGCCGGGAATCTATGCAGGGGTGGCGCTGGTCTTCATTCCCGTTCTCGGAATTTTCGCGGTTCCGGACATCCTGGGCGGAACGAAAGGCATCATGATCGGCAACCTCATCAAGCAGGAATTCCTGGAGGCGCGAGACTGGCCTTTCGGCAGCGCGCTTTCCATCCTCCTCACCGTCGCAGCCATGCTGATGGTGGGAATGGCCGCCCTGCTGGCGAGAAGAAAGGGATCCGATGCCTAAAAAGCTGCTCGCGATCTCCGGAATCGCAGTCTATCTTTTTCTCTATCTTCCGCTCGTCATCGTCGTCGCGTATTCCTTCAACGATTCGAAACTGAACGCGGAATGGGTCGGATTCACCTGGAAATGGTACTGGATCCTGTTCCAGGACGATGCGATGTTGAAGGCGGCGGCCAATTCCCTGATCATCGCGCTCACTTCGAGTTTCGCCTCGACCGTGCTCGGCACCATGGCCGGTTACGCCCTGTACCGATACAAGCTGAGGCTCCTTCCCTTTCTCGTCATGGCGCCGCTCGCCATCCCGGAGATTCTGGTCGGGGTGAGCCTGCTGATCTTCTTCGTCGCGATCAATTTCACGCTGGGTCTTTTGTCGATCATGCTTTCCCATATCGCATTCTGCATGGGATTCGTCGCGATCGTGGTGCGTTCCAGGCTTTCCGGTCTCGACGAAAGCCTTCCCGAGGCGGCAAGGGATCTGGGCGCGACTCCCTGGCAGGCATTTCGCCTCGTCACCTTGCCGCTCATCGCGCCCGGAATCATGGCCGGCGCGCTGCTCGCCTTCACGCTCTCGATCGACGATTTCGTGATCACCTTCTTCACTGCAGGCGTGGGCGCATCCACCCTGCCGCTGCAGATCTATTCGATGATCAAGATCGCAGTCACTCCGGAAGTGAATGCGGTATCCACCTTGCTGATGTTGCTCACGCTGCT
>JABEVD010000098.1 GCA_013044025.1 Burkholderiales bacterium | reverse complement strand
GGCTATTTCGTCAGGTATTGCCCCATCGGAACGTCGGCCTTTTCGATGTGATCGACGAGCCAGTCCTTCAGCATCCTGAAGGAGTGCAGTTCCACTCCGGCGACGATGCGGGATTCCAGCGCCCTGAGCTCTTCCAGGAGGAACCTGTGCTCGCGATCGTGCGCTTCCGCCATCGGATAAGCGGCTTCTCCCATCATCCTCGATTCGTTGTGGAAGTGAAATTCGGTGAAGCGGACCAGTTCGTCGTACATCGCTTCCGCTTTCGGACGGTTTTCAGGATCGATTCTCATCAGGTCGTAGAGATCGTTGACGCGCTCGGCAAGCTCCCGGTGCTGATCGTCGAGTTCGGCGATCCCGGTCATCGCTTCCTCCCCGCGAATGGCGAGCGGGAGAATGTCCGCCCTTTCCCTGGATGCGCCCCGATAGATCGTGCACATGTTCCGCCCGCTCGTCTTGCTGTCGTACATGGCGCTTTCCGCCACGGTGAGCAGGCGGTCCGCTTCTCCTGCATTTTCAGGATAGATGGCGACCCCCATGCTGATCCCAACCACCAGTCCTCCACCTTCGGCAAGGCGCAGAGGCTGGGCGAGTTTTTTCCGGATCCGCTCCGCGGCGAAGGCCACCGTGCGCACGCTTTCATGCTCCGGAAGAAGCGCTGCGAAAGTGTCCCCACCGAAGCGCGCATTGAAGTCCTGATCCCGGATGCTGAGCCTCAGCCTTTCAGTCATGAGTTTCAGCAGCGAATCTCCTGCCTGCTCGCCGAATTTTTCCCGGATCACCCCGTACCCGTCGAGATCGAAAAGCAGCAGGCCGATGAATTTCCCGGAATACCTGTGCTGCTCCATCAGCTCCGAGAGTCGATGCAGCAAGGTCTCCCTGTCGGAAATCAGGTCATGGAAAGACATTATTCCCCCTGTTCGATGGCCGAAAAAAACGCGCCGCTGATTCAAGAATAAACCATCTTTTCGTTCGAATCAAAGTCGGAAGCGGATTTGCATGATATCTTTGAAACCTTCGCACGAAGTCTGTGGCGGAACCAGTTTTCTGCTGCAGGATGGGGAAGCGGCAGGTTCCGGGCGAGGCGGGCGGGCTATAATGAAGAAAAACGGGGGAAAACTTGAAAGCGACATTGATCGGCGGTTCGGCTGGCTCTCTGCCTGCATTCCAGGAATTTTTCGAGTCTCTCCCCGCCCGGTGCGGCATCTCCTTCTTCGTGATCCAGCACCTGAGCCAGAATCACTCCAGCCAACTGGCTTCCCTGCTTTCCTCCTGGTCAGCGCTTTCGGTCGATTGGGCGAAGGATGGAGAGCGGGTCAGATCCGATCATGTCCATGTCGCCCCGCCAGGACATTTCATGACGGTGAAGGATGGAATCATTGGACTCGATGTCCAGGGCCCGGAGCCGTTCCGCCACAGGCCGATCGATTTTTTCTGTCAGACCTTCGCAGGCGAATTCGCGGCCGATGGAACGCTGGTCATCCTCTCCGGTACGGGAAGCGACGGAACCATGGGGAGCGGCCTGATCCGTCAGGCGGGCGGGAAGGTTTTCGCACAGGAACCTGAAAGCGCGCAATTCGGCGGGATGCCGCTCAACCTCATCCGCGCGGGCAGCGCCGATTTCCGGATGAGGCCTGCAGAAATCGCGCAATCCATCCATTCATGGGGAAACGTCGGTTCATTTTCCATCGGGAACGGAGAACCTGACCATCCTGCGGACGAAGTGTTCGGCAACATCATCGATCTGGTCAGGATGCATGCCGGCATGGACATGAGCGGCTACAAACCCAATACCTTGCGCAGGAGAATAGAGCGCAGGATGGGACTGATGCATGCACATGGGTACAGGGAATATCTGCAGTTGCTGCGCCAGGATCGCACCGAGCTTTCCAGGCTCGCGGAAGATCTGCTGATCGGCGTGACCAGTTTCTTCCGCGATGCGGAAGCATTCAGGATCGTCGAGCAGGAAGTCGTTCCCGAAATCTGCTCGCGCAAAACCGAAAACGAGTTCGCAAGGGCCTGGGTCGCGGGATGCTCCACCGGGGAAGAAGCTTATTCCATCGCGATCCTGCTGATGGAATGGTTCGAATCGAAGGGAATGGCGCCCCGCGTGCAGGTGTTCGCCACCGACGTGGACGATTCCGCGCTGAAGGTGGCGAGGGAAGGGGTGTACGAAAAGGAAGTCCTGGAAAACGTGCCGCAAGGGATGATCCAGAAATATTTCGAGGAAGGCTCGAATGGATTCAGGGTGAGGAAAGCGGTTCGCGAGAAGATCGTTTTCGCTTCCCACAACCTGATCAGCGATCCGCCTTTTTCCAGGCTGGATCTGGTGGTTTGTCGCAATCTTTTGATCTAACTGAATAATT
This sequence comes from Burkholderiales bacterium, assembly GCA_013044025.1. Classification (GTDB taxonomy): domain Bacteria; phylum Pseudomonadota; class Gammaproteobacteria; order Burkholderiales; family JABEVD01; genus JABEVD01. Next base: position 4,101 of record JABEVD010000098.1, on the reverse strand, counting down.
CCATACAGAAAAAGCTTCTGAGCCTGTTCCATTTCGTGCTCAATTCGGGAGGATACCTGTTCCTCGGAAGTTCGGAGAGCATCGGCAGCGTGGGCAGGCATTTCCACCCCGTATCCAAGCAATGGAGAATTTTCCGTCACATCGACATCGCTTCCCGCCATCCTCCGGTATTGCCCATTACCGCGAATCCCGGGGCGCGCAGGGTTTCCTCGATCGGGGAGTATTCCATGGATCCGGGCGCGATGATGAATCAGGTGCGGATCTATCGGCAGCTTCTGGAAAAGCACGGACCTGCCCAGATCCTCGTCAATTCCAGGAACGAAATCCTCTATGTTTCGGGCGACGCCTCTCCTTATCTCGGCATTCCGGTCGGGCAGGCTTCCCACGATCTTTTCAGGATGGTGAGGGAGGATTATTCGCTTGCAGCGCGTTCCGCGGTGAGCGCTGCGCTGCGCGATCATGTCAGGAATGCGGTCAGTCTCGCCTCGGTCGAGGCGGGCGGGCAGGGGATCAGGATCGAGGCGGCGCCGGTTTCCACCGGCGACGGCCAGGAACTGCTGCTGATCAGCTTCTGTCCGGAAGCGGCCAACACTTCGACGCTGCCCGGTTCCGGAGAGAACGACTGGGCGATGAAGCAGCTCCTGCTCGAACTCAATGCGATTCGCGAGGATCATTTGCGGACCATCGAGGAGAGCCGCGTTTCCGGAGAGGAAATGCGCGCCGCCAACGAGGAAATCATGGCCATGAACGAGGAATTGCAGTCCGCCAACGAGGAGCTGGAAAGCTCCAAGGAGGAGCTGCAATCCCTGAACGAGGAACTCACCACCGCCAATTCCAGCCTGGATGCGAAAGTGGTCGAAGTAGAGAAGCTCAATTCCGATCTCAACAACCTGATCACTTCCACCCGGACGGCCACCCTGTTGCTCGACGAGGAACTGAGGATCCGGCGCTTCACTCCTGCCTGTTCCGGGCTCATCCGCCTCATTCCCGGAGACATCGGCCGAGCCATCGACGATGTGGTTCGCCTGTTCGAGGATGCGACTCTGGCGGAAGAATGCAGCGCAGTGCTTTCAGGCGCCCAGGTGCCGGACAGGGAAGTGCGCAATGCGGACGGTCGCTGGTTCCTGAGGCGGCTGCTTCCCTATCGGGAATCGGACGGCCATGTGGACGGAGTGGTGGTGACCTTTCCGGAAATCACTTCCATCAAGGATGCGGACAGGCTGCTGCTCGAGCGCGCAAGAAAACTCGAATGGCACGCGAACCTGTTGTCCAGGGCCGCGCCGGTGCTCGCCATGGATCAGGAAGAACGGATCATCTTCTGGAACAGGGGGGCGGAAAAACTGTACGGATGGACCGAGGAGGAAGCGCTCGGAAAACTGCCCAGAGAGCTGCTCAAGACCCGTTTCCCGATTTCCCTGGAAAAGATTCGCTCCGAACTGATGGCCGAATCCTTCTGGAAGGGGGAACTCGTTCATGTGCACAAGAACGGCAGGGAGATCGTCGTCGAAAGCCAGTGGACCCTTGCCAGGGCGGAATCCGGAGAATCCCATGCGATCGTCGAAGTGACCGTCGACATCACGGAAAGAAAGGAGGCGCTGCAGGCGCTGAAGGAAAGCGAAATCCTGTTTCACACCATGGCGGACTGGACCTACAACTGGGAATACTGGCTGGATCCGGAAGGAAAAATCCTGTACATGACCCCTTCCGCGGAAAGGGTGACCGGATACAGGGTGGAAGAAATCGAATCCGAACCGGCGCTCCTCGAAAAAATCCTGCTTCAGGAGGATCGTCATCTGCACTGCGCGCAGGGCGGAGAAATCGTCGAACGCGAAATGCGCATCTTGAAAAAAGGCGGGGCGGTCTGCTGGGTGAGCGAAACCTGCCGCCCGGTGTTTTCTTCCGAAGGGAAATTCCTGGGGCGACGCGTCACGGTCAGGGACATCACCGATCAGAAGGAAGCGGAGGAAAGGATTCGCAATCTCGCCTATTTCGATCCGCTCACCCAGCTTCCAAACCGTCGCTTGTTCCTCGACAGGCTCGGGCAGGCGCTCATGAACAGCAGGCGCAGCCAGCGCTACGGGGCGCTGCTGATGCTCGATCTGGATCATTTCAAGAGCCTCAACGAGACCCGCGGGCATGCCGCGGGAGACACCCTGCTTCTCGAAGTGGGGCAGCGCATCGCATCGCGCCTCAGGGCCGAAGACACGGTCGCCCGCGCAGGAGGCGACGAATTCCTGGTGCTGCTGGAAGGACTGGGTTCCACCGAGCACACCGCTGCGAAGCAGGCGGAAGAAATCGCCGAAAAGCTGCGCAGCGCGCTCGAATCCTCTTATGGCATTCCGGAAGATCCTTCCTACTACATCACTTCGAGCGTGGGGCTTGCGCTGTTTCGCGGTCAGGATTCGGCTGAAGTGCTGCTCAAGCAGGCGGACCTTGCGCTCTATCAGGCCAAGAATGCCGGAAGGAACCGCGTGCGCTTTTTCAATCCGGAAATGCAGGCGGCGATCGAAATGCGCACCACCCTCGAAGCATCCCTGCGCAGGGGGCTCGAGAACGGGGAATTCAGGCTGTATTACCAGCCACAGGTCGACGAAAACGGCCGCGTGTTGGGGGCGGAAGCGCTGATCCGATGGATCAGTCCCGACCGCGGACTCGTCTCTCCATCCATTTTCATACCGGTTGCCGAAGAATGCGGCCTGATCGCCCGGATCAGCCAATGGGTGCTGGATGCGGCCTGCAGACAATTGAAGCTGTGGGAAAGCGATGCGTCCTCCGCAAGCCTGGTGCTTGCAGTGAACGTCAGCGCGAGGTGGTTCCATCACCAGGATTTCGTCGGGCAGGTTCGCGAGACGCTGGCTTCGACCGGCGCCAATCCTGCCAGACTCAAGCTCGAACTTACCGAAAGCGTGGTCCTCGACAATTTCGAGGATGCTGCGGAAAAGATGCGGCAACTGATCGAGTTCGGCCTCCATTTCAGCATGGACGATTTCGGAACCGGATATTCCTCCCTTTCCTATCTGAAGCGCCTCCCGCTCGATCAGGTGAAGATCGACCAGTCCTTCGTCCGGGACGTGACCCACGATCCCGGCGATGCGGCCATCGTCCGGGCCATCCTGACCATGAACGAATCCCTCGGGCTCCAGGTGATTGCAGAAGGAGTGGAAACGCTGGAGCAGTTCGAATTCCTGCGCAGCCATGGCTGCCGTCTTTTCCAGGGCTACCTTTTCGGCAAGCCGGTGCCGATCGGGGAATGGAGTTCTTGCGGGAGAAGTATATTCGGTGATGCTAATGGAGAATGAATTGGGGGTATAATTGGCTCATGATCCATTCGCGCAGGCTGCTGCGCCATTCGAGGAAGCATCATGAACCCCTATCACTGGAAAAGAAAATTCACCCAGTTCGCCGTTCTCGTGGCGATCTCGCTGATTCCCGCGCTGGGACTCTTCAGGATCGATCTCGCATCCGCCAGCTTCTTCATCCTGGGGCATCAGGTTCCCTGGTCGAATTTCCCGTTCATCATCGGCCTTGCGCTGGTTGCCGCAACCGCTCCGGTGCTCACCTACATGACCATCGGCACGGTCTGGTGCGGCTGGGCCTGTCCGCAGAATTTCTTCTCCGAATGGGCCAACAAGCTCACTTTCAATCTGCTCGGAAAGCGCGCCGACGTCCGGGTGGACGGGGCGGGCATGGTGGTCGCTTCCTCCAAGAACAGGATCGTCAACTGGCTGATCCTGGGGGGAAGCATCGTTGCGGTTTCGATGGTGATGGCGCTGGTGGCGTTCCTGTTCTTCTACACCCCATCCGACGTCTGGAATTTCGTCGTATCCAGCCAATCCAGACCGGCCAACATGATCGTCATGTATGCCTTCACTTCCTTTCTGATCTTCATCGACATCGCCGCGATCCGCTATTTCCTTTGCGACTACGGATGCCTGTACCGCTGGGGAATGAGGCTGTTCAAGACAAATGATGCGCTTCATGTGACTTATGATGAATCGCGCTCTTCGGACTGCACCAAGTGCAATTACTGCAAAACGAGCTGCATCACCGCGATCGATCCGACTCATATCCGCTCCTATGATGCCTGCATCGATTGCGGAG